>DMWH01000223.1:344-881 GCA_003483345.1 Clostridiales bacterium
CATTTTTTTAATAATTTTTGTGAGTTAATAATTAATTTATTTTATTTTATTGATTAAATATTTCAAATCTAACTGTTTCGGCTCGTTTGCATTAATCTGAGTGTTTTCCAACGGCTCTGATTTTTTTTCTGCTCTGAGTGAAATAATAACATCATTTGTCAGTTGTTGAATTTGTTTATATTCAATTTCAATTTTTTCAAGTGTTTCATCAGTTAGTTGTCCTATTTTCATAGCTTTAGCAAGTTTGTTCATTCTGCTGTTTAGGTAGTCTAACTGGTCTATATTGTTTAAGCCTTTTAATCCTGTAAAGGGCGTTTCGGTGTTACAACCAAACGCAACGGTTGAGCCTTCGTATAAGTAAATTTCAAGTAATTTGTAATAATCAATAATTTCAGGCTGTCCTGCTTTCGGTACTTTTTCCCATTTCATTACTCTGTATCCGATGGAGTGTTCGTCATAAACACCCTCTGCGTAAAGCAATAAAGTGTCTTTGCCGAAAGTAGTAGTAACAACTTTTGTTTCAAAATATAAGCCTTT
>DMWH01000223.1:903-3930 GCA_003483345.1 Clostridiales bacterium
ATTGTCTTAGCAAATGCACCTCTGACAATCATATCTTGTGCATTATCTACATTGCCAAATGAAGCGAAGTAACCTGTTACAACGCCATTTTTGACATCAACATCAGATATTTCAGATATTAGCGACTTAGTTTTATAAATATTTGTCTGTAAATCCATTTGAACAAAGTAAATTTATTTTAAACAAAAATACTTTATTCGCTGTTGGCGGTGGGTGTTAATTTTTTATACCTTTTTCAGAATAAGGTTGTCTAAGGTTGTTATGTGAATTCGTTTAATTGTTTCTGAACTAAGGAATATTTCATCTGCGATAATCTCGTAAATGTCGGCAAGGAATAAATTATCATTACTTTGTTTTAGCTCCTCCACCCTTTGCATTATGTAAAACTTGTTTTTCATTGATATTATCTGATACGGTGTCAAATTCTTTAAAACAAATTCGGGCGGTATATTCTTTAGTTCAATTTTTTCGCTAACTGACATATATTTATTCTTTAGGTGTAATTATTTTCATAGGCTTCAAGCCGTTAGAAATCCATAATTGGTTGGCTTCTGGTGTTGTTGGTACTTCGTAACCAAGTTTCTCGGCTGCCATTGCTGGAGTTATAATTCCTGATTTTACTTCATTTTGTAGCCTTAAAGATAATGTTTCTTTATCGTCAGCAAGTTCAGGCATTGTATCAAAATCGACATCAATATAAAATTGCTTTCCCATTGCAGCGTTAAAAGACGGCATTACAAAGTCGTTATAACATTCAGCTTGCATATATTTTAAAGGTAAAATTCTATTTGCTATAAAATCTTTTCGAGCCTCCTGCATATTGCTAAATGTCGAACCTTCCACGTGTCCCATAATCCTGCTATCAACTTGCATAACTCTGCACATCGTTAAAAGGTCTTCTTTTTGCCCCTCAATAAGGTTTAAATCGGTAATTGACTGAGCCATATTGACATAATCCATTTTTTGCCCGACAATCATTATTTTGCCTCTGTTTTTTGAACCGCCATACTCCTCGTAATACTTGTCTTTTAACAACTTAGCTGTTTCGGTGGACATTGTGTCATCATTGCCGACTGACAGTAATCCCATTGCACCTAAATTAGATATTAAGGCAACTGCCGCCTCGTAGCTCTTGTTTGACTTTGTTAATACATTGCTTAAAGACGGTGCAGCCCCATACATCCATTGTCCAACTCCATAATCTGGGTTGAAAGTCTTAAAATGATAAACGTTTTCAGGCTCAAAATTATATCTAACATCATTCCAACTGTCTATTGTATATGCTTTTACTATATTTTTACTATCGCCAAATATGATTTTAACTAAATAAGCTGGTAAAACTTGAAGTTCGCCAATAGTATTATATTTATCTCCCGATATAGTAACTTTGTTTAAATAAGAATTACCTAATAAGCAATAAAAGCCCAGTATATTTTGGTCGAGTAAAGTCGCATTCATACCTTGCTGAGGCTTTAACAATAAATCTAACATTGGGTGGCTTTCAACTGGTTCTAACGATTTTCTCTGATACTCTTGCATCGCTTCAAACGACTGTGATTTTTGATACATTTTGTATTTTTGAAGTGATTTTGTATCTCTTACTTCATACACTTGCCACCATACTTTTGAGGCTGTACTAATGATTTTGTTTACTATCGCATATAAGTCAGGGTTAAACAAATAACCGTTTTCAACAATGCCCTGAAAGTCGTTTCTATTCCAAATAATCTGGTCTTTGCCAAAATATCTGACAAGGCTTTCATATAACTTATTTACGTTGTCTTCTTTTGTATTTGCAGCTTTGACAAAGGTTTTTTGTTTTATTATTTTATATCCTAAAATATTCATATTTATTTTTTATGCAAACTTACACTTAACAACTTAATTTTCAAATGTTAAAATTTTAACATTATATTTTTTTAGTAAAATAAAATTTAATGAGTTGAAATAAACTTAATTTTTTAAGTTTGTTTTCAAATTTTGTTTGTTCTTTTTTTAATTGTATTTTTTTTTCAATACAATGAATATCCATTTTTTCAAGTTTTTCGTATTGTTCTTTAAAAAACTCCTGCAATTCCTTTTTGCCATAAATTTTAGCAAACATTTCAAAATTATAATCTTTTATCATTGCAATATAAATCTCATCTTTTTCAGTTGCTTTTTTTATTGCTTTAAGTTCGTTATATTCGTTTAAAGGAATTATAACGTTTACGTTTTGATTTTCCATAACTTTAAGGTTTAAGGTTAATTAATTTTATATTATATTTAAATTCTCTGATATTTTATTTTATCTATTTGTTTAAGAGCCTCGAAAACTTCGTTTTTCTTATATCTTACACGTGTACCGATACAGTAACCTTTAATAATTCCTTTTTTAGTCCAGGAATTTAATGTTACCAGTGATACGTTTAAAATTTTTGCAGCCTTTATCCTTGTAATAAGTTCGGTTGTTTCTTTTTCAGGCTGCGAGTTGCTAAATTGCTGTAATTCTGTTTTTAATACTTCCGATATTAAATTTTTCAATTCTGTAATCGAAATTTGTGTTAAAATGATGTTTTCCATAATTTATAATTTAAGGTTAATTAATCTGCTTTTATTATTGCTGCTAAAACTGATGGAGTGTGAACGTAGTAATATGTTTCATTACTATTTTCGCCCATCTCTAATATTAATAAATGTTCTTTTTCTATATATTCTGTAATTACAACTTCAAAAAATGCGCTGAAATAAAAGCAACTTAATTCAAGTTTTGCTCTTAAATAATTGCTTTCATTTACAAAAACCGTAATTTTCTCGTAATCATGATTTTTAAGAAAACAACAAATTGTTATTATATCTTTAATAGTAGGATTTTCTATTGAGTTAAAAAACCTCTCGAGTTTAAGTATAGTTGAATTATTTATCGCATTTACTATAAATTCTTTGTCGTATTGCTCCATAATTTTAAGGTTAATTTTTAACAAATATACAAAACTTTATGCAATTCCAACTTCTTTTTTAATTTCAAAATACATTCTCATTAATAAC
>DMWH01000246.1 GCA_003483345.1 Clostridiales bacterium
AAGGGCTCTAATAGTTTATGAAAATAAAGAGGATTGGAGAAAATTAGTTGAAACAGTTATGAAAATGGACTTTAGCTGGAGAAAATCTGCAGAAAAATATTTTGACTTGTATAGCAGTCTGGCAAATTTTGAGGAGAATAATAATGAAGGATTCTAAAATCGATGCAACACTGATTAACCGTTTAATAGATGAAGAAATTATTCGATATTGGAATACTGAGCCTGAGAAGGCGACTATAAATCAAATTTACAGGGCATTTTCAATTGTAATAAGGGATTTGCTCTTAAAAAAAAGAAATGAATTCAAAAGAATGCAGAATGAACATAAGCAAGTATACTATATATGCATGGAATTTCTTATCGGAAAATCTCTACGCAATAACCTGTTTAATTTAGGTATTGAAGATGAGGCGAAAGAAGCTCTGAAGAAGTATAACATTACTCCCGAAGAACTATATTCAATAGAAAGAGATCCGGGCTTAGGCAACGGAGGACTTGGAAGGCTTGCTGCCTGCTTCATGGACTCTCTTGCAACACAAGACTATGCGGCAGTAGGGTTTTCAATTAAGTATGAATTCGGACTTTTTAAACAAAAGTTAATTGACGGATGGCAGACGGAGCTTCCCGATGACTGGCTGACTACTTCAGATGTATGGCTTATGCCCAGGACAGACGAAAGAGTCATTGTAAAGTTTGACGGCACAATAAGAGAAGAATGGACCGGCGAAGGACTTAAGATACATCATGATTGCCCTACGGAAATAGAAGCAATACCTTATGATATGATGATTTCCGGTTATAACTGCAAAGGTGTCAGCCTTTTAAGGCTTTGGGAATCCCGAAGTATAAACAGTATTGATATGAATTTGTTTTCGCAGGGAGACTATATAAGGGCCTTATCTGAAGACTCAATGGCAGAAGCAATATCAAAAGTATTATATCCTGCCGATGACCATAATGAGGGTAAAATATTAAGACTTAAGCAGCAATATTTTTTGGTTTCTGCATCAGCACAAAATATTGTTAAAAATCATATGAAAAAATACAATTCATTGGATAACTTCAGTGAAAAAAATGCAATTCATATAAATGATACCCACCCTTCATTGATAATTCCTGAGCTAATGCGTATTTTTATGGATGAATACGGATTATCGTGGGAAAAAGCATGGACGATTGTAGTTAATACGGTATCCTACACAAATCACACGGTATTGAAGGAAGCACTGGAAACATTCGATAATAATATCGTTCAAACTAAGCTTCCGAGAATATATATGATAATTAAGGAAATAAACAGGCGATTCATAGAAGAAGCATCAGCTAAATACAATAACCGGGACAAAGCTTTTAATATGTCCATATTCGGCTATGGCAAAGTAAATATGGCTAATTTGTGTATAATAGGCAGTCACAAAGTGAACGGCGTAGCAAGACTGCATTCGGAAATATTAAAAAGAACTGTTTTCAGAAACTTTTATGAATACACACCTGATAAGTTTATAAGCATAACAAACGGTATAACTCACAGGCGATGGCTTAATCAGGCAAATCCTCCACTTGGAGCTCTGCTTGATGATCTTGTCGGACCCGGATATAGAACAAGCCCGGAAAGACTTAATATGTTAAAACATTATAAGGATGACGACAGTGTGCTAAACAGACTTGATGAAATCAAATATACAAATAAAAAAAGGCTTGCACAATATGTGAAAACTAATAATCATATCGATTTAAACATAGATTCGATTTTTGACATACAGGCGAAAAGACTGCATGAATACAAAAGGCAGCTGTTAAATGCTCTTAGAATTATAAGCATCATAATCGATATAAATGAAGGCAATACTTCACATGTAGTGCCGGAAACATTTATATTTGCTGCAAAAGCTGCTCCCGGCTACCACAGGGCAAAGGAAATAATTCAGCTTATTTATGCATTAGGCGAATATATAAACAAAAACACCTTTATAAAAAAATATATTAATGTGGTTTTCTTAGAGAATTATTCAGTCAGCCTGGCTGAAATAATCATTCCTGCCGGTGAAATAAGCGAACAGATATCTTTGGCAGGAAAAGAAGCAAGCGGAACGGGAAATATGAAATTTATGCTTAACGGAGCAATAACCATAGGAACTTATGACGGTGCTAATGTTGAAATAATAAATGAAGTTGGAGAAGATAATTTCTTTTTGTTCGGAATGAAAGACTATGAAGTTGAAGAATTGTGGAAAAACGGATATTCATCAGTAATATATTATCAAAAAAGTCTCATGCTCAGAAAAATTATTGATTTTTTAAACAAAGGGATTTCAGGAAAATCCTTTGAATCCATATCCAGATACTTGATAGGAGGACCTGTCGTGGATGACCCTTACATGTGTTTTGCAGACTTTGACAGCTATATGGAAGTCCACCAAAAAGCATCCCAGCTGTACTTCAATAATAAAAAGAAGTGGAATCAAATGTCATTAATGAATATAGCATCAGCAGGTGTTTTTTCTTCCGACAGAACAATACGAGAATATGCCGACAATATATGGGGTATTAAACCGGTAGTTTAATGTGTGGGGACACAACTTCATGGTAAGTTATTCACTGTGGTCAGCCCATGAAGGAATGTCCCCAGATTAATTACAACAAGGAGGCATTATGTACAAATTTAATTCGCAGTCTGTATTTTACAGATATCCTCAAGGCGGAATTAAATCAAATGAAATAATTACATTTAAAATACTTGTAAAGCGAAACATGTGTGCACCCGAATTATTGATTGAAAAAAGGCATGACTACAGTAGGACTTTTCACGATAAAATAAAAATGCATTGGATATCACAAGAAAAGAACTATGATATCTACCAAGCTATGCTTTCCATAGAGGAATATGGTCATTACTATTATTCCTTTGTTTTTGATAATGAAAAATCCAAAGACTATGAACTGTTGATATATGATGATAAATATATAACTCCAAATTGGGCTAAGGGAGGAATTATATATCATATTTTTGTGGATAGGTTTTTCAGGACTAAAATAATCAAAAAAAAAGGAGCAATAATCAGGAATTGGGGTGAAACTCCATACTATCTTCCTGATAAAAAGGGTGAGATTTTAAATAACGACTTCTTTGGAGGAAATTTAGACGGTATCAGAGAAAAACTGCCCTACATAGCAAAATTAGGTGTGAGCATAATTTATTTATCTCCAATCTTTGAAGCATATTCAAACCACAAGTACGATACGGGAAATTATCATAAGATAGACCCCATGTTCGGCACTGAAAACTCCTTGAAAAAACTTATAAAAGAAGCAAAGAAATATAATATACATGTTATTCTTGACGGAGTTTTCAGCCACACAGGCGATGACAGCATTTATTTCAATAAATATGGCAGGTACGACTCAATAGGTGCTTACCAAAGCAAGGATTCACCTTATTACGATTGGTATACATTCAATAATTGGAATGATGATTATGTGAGCTGGTGGGGTATAAAAACATTGCCTGAAGTGAATGAAAACAATGACTCTTATATAAATTTCATAACAGGGAAAAACGGTGTTATCACCCACTGGCAAAAAACAGGCATTATGGGATGGCGTTTGGATGTTGCTGACGAACTCCCGGATGAATTCATTATTGCTCTTAGAAATTCAATAAAAAAGAATAATAAAGATGCCCTGATAATCGGTGAAGTATGGGAAGATGCTTCAAATAAGTATTCATACAACAAACTGAGAGAGTATCTTTGCGGAAAGCAATTGGATTCTATAACAAATTATCCCCTGCGAAACGGAATAATCGAATTTGTAAAAAACAAAGACTGCACTAATCTTAATCATATAATGAATAAAGTTATTGAAACATATCCTCCTGATACCGTAAACTGCCTAATGAATGTGCTGGGAACTCATGACACTGAAAGAATACTGACAATATTGGGAAGCAAAAGAGTGCCTTCAAGCAGAAGCGAAATGGCA
>DMWH01000085.1 GCA_003483345.1 Clostridiales bacterium
TGATATATATTCTAAAGTTATTGTATATGGAAAAGATGCAAACGATGAGGTTATATCATCTTATAAGGATTATGTATCTAAAGACTATTACAATGTTTTGTCTCAAAAAATAATGAAAATAGATGTCAGCGAAGCAAGCACGGTTGAGCAGCTTCAAGCCATAGCAGACAGGGCTGAANNTTTGCAGCGGTTGCGGTGCCTTGGTTGCAAGTAGGGGATTTAATTCAAGTTATTGAAAGCTCAACTACAATTAGCGAACTTTACAGGGTTACCGACTTGTCGACAACTCAAGACAGCAACGGTTATACAATGCAAATAACTTGTTATCATCATTCGGCGTGAGGTGATTAAATGAATTTAAGTAAAGAACTAAAAAAGAAAAGAGATGCAGAGGATAGGTTGAGAAATAGAAGTCCGCAGGTGGTTTTTACGGATACTGGAACAGAGCAAGGGTTTGTTGACACGAGTAGTTTTGCAACAAAGACAGAGCTTGCAGGAAAAGCAAATATAGACCACACGCATACTTTTTTAGACTTAAATGACACGCCAAGTACTTATATTGCTGATAAAATTGTAAAAGTTAATTCAACAGGGAATGCTTTAGAATTTGCGGATGCTCCAAGTGGAGCAAGTGGGGCGTTTAGTTACGGCAAAATAACAGATGTGGTTGATATTCAATATAGTTACGGAGGTTTATCATGAGTATAGAAGTACAAAGACGGTATGGGACAACTGAGGAGCATGAAACGTTTACAGGAGCGTTGGCTGAAATAACAATTGATACTGATAAAAAAGTTGTTGTTGTTCACGATGGTATTACAGCGGGCGGTTTTACGCAAGACAATGCAAGAAAAATATTAAATAAAAATATTGATATTGCTGATTTTACAGGGTTAGATGGTTATATTTTAGCGTATGACGAAACAGAGGATAAATTTTACTTAAAAAAAGATGATGGAGGGGGAGGGGGTGGGTTAGGTTGGTATAGTATAACTGGGTTAGTTTGGTATAGTATAACCGGGGTAAGCCAAAGTAATATAGCAGTAGTATAAAGGGGTGATATTATGGCGATATATACAGCATCAACAAAGCCTTATTTTACATTTTTGAAGGATATGGCAAACACAGATACAAATTTAACATTGAAATGGGACGACAATAGTGATGATTTAGTAGTAGAACATACAGGGTTAGGGATATTTTTAGAATTTGATAATGTTGACAGCACACTGAGCATTTGGGTTGGGAAGAGTTGGACTAGTGGAGAAACATTAAATGATAGGTACCAAGCGTTTTATGCAGAGAATCCCACTTCAGTTGTTATTGTAGTTGGGGCAGATTATATGATTATAACAGAGTATGAGAGCTCATCATGCCAATCATATATTTATATAGGGGAGCTGTCTGGCGGGGATGTTATTGTAATAGGAGCAAATGGAACTTCAGTTAGTTATAATTGGGGGAGAAGTTATAATATAACAAAAGCAGAAGTATGTATGCCGATGTTTATAACCTTACCGAACGGAGGGACTACTAATTTAGATGGATATTATGCAACGATGCCTATATATGTTTCAGATGGGACAAATTTATATTCAGATGGGAATGGAGTCCCACATACAATGGATAAAATAAAATTATTATTAAGACCTCCCGCCAGTGTTCCTATTGAAATTATTGGGACTGATTTAATATTAAATGGTGCTAAAAATAAGCTAGGAGTGGCACTTAGTAATTCATGTGTTTTAGGTGAAGAATTATACGTTTAAGAGGTGGCAAATGGGGAACGATATGATAGTAGCTTTAACGGCATTTTTGGGGACGATAATTGGAAGTGCGGGAGGAGTGTATACATCGGCAAAGTTGACTAATTATCGAATAGAACAACTTGAAAAAAAAGTAGACAAGCATAATTCTGTGGTGGAACGGACTTGTCTATTAGAGGAACAAATGAAGGTTGCTAATCATAGGATAAAGGATTTAGAAGAAAAGGAGATATAACATGGATATTGAATTAATAAAAAATTTCATTAAGCCGGAATTGCTGATACTTATTCCTGTATTGTATTTTATCGGAATGGCAATAAAAAATACTTTGCTGATAAAAGATAAATTTATACCTTTAATTTTAGGGTTGATAGGAATTGTCTTATCGTCATTATGGATTTTAGCAACAGAAGGCACAGAAAATATTTATATGGCTATATTTGTGGCAATAACACAAGGATTTCTTTGTGCAGGAGCAAGTGTATATATAAATCAAATTGTCAAGCAGTCGCAAAAAGAGGAGTGATTGCCTGTGAAAATTAATAACGGAATAGTTGATACAGCAATACAAAAACTAATCCCTATTAGTAATTCAAAAGCAAGGCCACGACATCCAATGACAGCTGAATTTATAACAATACATAATACGGGTAATGCTGGGGCAACAGGCAAGCAAAACGCTGATTATGTAGTCAATCAAAATGAATATAAGTCGTGGCATTTTACAGTAGGAAATAACGAGATATATCAACACTT
>DMWH01000112.1 GCA_003483345.1 Clostridiales bacterium
ACCCGGATATCCATCAGCCCTTTCCGTAAAAACATAGCTGCCTCCAAGTGTCATTTCATGTGCAACTTCCGCCAAATCGGATACAGTCTCCAAGCCGTATTTATTTGCAGTTTCACGAGTCACCATCATTGCATATGTATTGTTGAATCCATACGGCTCCATCCATTTAATATTAAATTGCTTATCATATTCCGTTTTTACAATTTCATATACTTCATCCGGGTCAGTCAACGGTTCCATCCCTAAATTTATCAGACCTGTTCCCGTATATTCCAAATATAAATCTACTTCATCAGCTTTTATTGCTTCAAAAAGTACGGTTGATGCCAAATTTGTCTGAAGAGTGGTATTTAAATCAGTATTTTCTTCAATAAGAATACTGAACATTTCAGCCATAATGTATTGTTCCGTAAAGTTTTTTCCACCGACTCTTATTTCCAAATTTTTTTCATTGCTGCCGGTACAACCTGCTGCAGTTGTCAATAACATAATAATTATTAAAAATATTGTTGTTATTTTTATTTTGTTCTTCATCGAAATACCTCCTTTAATATTATTTCATTCCTCTTGGAGTAAGCTTATGTTCTACATATCCGAGCAACTTGTCTGCTACGACAGCTAACAAGGCTGCAAGGATTGCTCCAACCAATATCATATCATTACGATACATTTGAATTCCTTTAAAAATTAATTCCCCTAATCCTCCGGCTCCAATATATGCTGCAATGGTAGCCGAGCCAATATTTATTACGGTAGCAATTCTCACCCCTGCCATAATTACGGCTAATGACTGGGGCAGTTCAACCATGCGCAGTATTTGAAAATTGGTCATACCCATTCCTCTGCCTGCATCAATCAAAGATGGCGATACTTCATTGATGCCGGTATAGGTGTTTTTTATTATAGGAAGCAAGGCATAAAGGAAAAGCACCAAAATAGCAGTTTCTTTGCCAATACCCATAAAGGGTATTAGAATCCCGAAAAATGCAATGCTTGGAATGGTTTGAAAAATATTAGCACTTGCCAATATCGGGTCAGCCAGTCGTTTATAACGGGTTACTATAATACCTAGCGGTACTCCGATAACAATAGCTGTAATTATTGAAATTCCTGTTATTTGTAAATGCTCAATCGTTAATCGTATTATATTGTTCATATTATTTTGTACATAATCCAACAGTTGCATATTTATCACTCCTTTCCATCAAACAGCTATGCTCTTCCTAATACATTAACTAAGCTTGACCTGGTAACAAGCCCCAACAGATGCTTTTCATCATCAATTACCGGCACATATCCGACTTGACCTTGAGCCATAATGGATAATACTTGACTGACATTTGCATCTTCACTTACATGATTAAATTCAGTTCTTGTTATTTCAATAACTGTTCCCCCATTACCAAAGTTATCAAGTATATCATTTGATGTGGCTATTCCAATAAAGTTGCCAAATTCATCAACAACCATCAAACTGTCAACTTTATGCAGGCGCATCTTTTCCAATGCCTGGGTAAGAGTACGCTCCGGTCGGATGGTTACAGGCTTCTTTATCATAATATCTTTAACTTTAATATATTCGGGACGTTTTAACAGCCTGTCTTTTCCAATAAAATCCTCCACAAATTCATTGGCCGGATTTTTTAAAATATGCTCAGGGCTGTCAAACTGAAGAACTTTACCATCTTTCATTATTACAATTTTATCGGCAAGCTTCAATGCTTCATCCATATCATGNNAGAGCAGACCTGGTAATAGGGTCAAGGGCTCCAAAAGGCTCATCCATCAATATAATTTCAGGGTCGGCAGCCAAAGCCCTTGCTACGCCGATACGTTGCTGCTGCCCCCCGCTTAGCTCATTAGGATAGCGATGGTAAAATTTAGATGGCGGCATACCCACAAAATCAAGCAGCTCTTCAACGCGTTGTTTGCGTTTTGATTCACTCCAGTCTTTAAGATATGGAACGAGCCCCACATTTTGAGCAATATTCATATGAGGAAAAAGACCGATTTGTTGTATTACATAGCCCATATTCCTCCTAAGCTCCACTGGATTAATTTTGCTGATATCAGTATCATTGATATAAATACTTCCTTCCGTAGGCTCTATTAAACGATTAATCATACGCAAGGTTGTTGTTTTGCCACAACCGCTGGGTCCGATTAATACTACGGTTTCTCCTGATTTAAAATTTACCGTCAAATTGTCAACAGCTACAGAATCACCATATTTTTTGGTTACATTTTTGAAACTTATCAAAATAAACCCTTCCTTCTCCATTATTATGTTCATTGATTTGAACTATCTCAAAATCAATTTCGAAATGATAAAATAAAAATAAAGCCATGGAGATTCATAGCTTTATCGAATAATCAATAAGCTTTTATACTATCAATCCCCCTTCATACGCTTACGAGGTTAGCTGACGGATTCGGACTGAAGAGTAGCCCTACTTCATAAAGAAGATTCACCCCAAAAAGTTGGTTCCCCCGCTCCATCCACATGTTGGATTCAGCGTTGTATAAAAAAGAAAAATTATTTAATTAGTTTAATAATTATAATCTAAAAGTATATTAAAGTCAAGAAATAATAATCGACTAATTTATTCAAATTCAATCGTTGCAGGCGGCTTAGCAGTGATATCATACACAACTCTGTTTACATTCTCAACCTCGTTAACTATTCTGCTGCTTACTTTTTCCAAGACTTCATAGGGTATTCTTGCCCACTCGGAAGTCATGCCGTTTGTAGAATGAACAGCTCTTAGGGCAATTGTGTAACAATATGTTCTTTCATCTCCGGTTACGCCTACGCTTTTGATGTCGGGAAGGGCTGCAAAGTATTGCCATATTTTATTTTGAAGGCCTGCTTTTTTTATTTCATCTCTGAAAATAAAGTCAGCTTCTCTTACTATTTTTAATTTTTCTTCGGTTACTTCTCCCAATACACGGATTCCAAGACCCGGTCCCGGGAATGGCTGTCTTTCAACTATCTCTTCAGGCAGACCCAACTCTCTTCCAACTAGCCGAACTTCATCTTTATACAATTGTCTCAGAGGCTCAATAAGTTCAAAGTCAACATCATCAGGAAGCCCTCCCACATTGTGATGGCTTTTGATTACTGAAGCCGCAGATGTTCCGCTTTCTATAACATCCGGATAAATCGTGCCCTGAACAAGATAGTCGATGTGTCCGAATGTGTTCTTAAGTTTCTCTTTTTCTTCTTCAAACACCCTTATAAACTCTTCGCCTATTATTTTTCTCTTCTTTTCAGGCTCAGTTACACCTGCCAATTTTCTGAGGAATCTGTCCTGAGCATTCACACGAATCAGATTCATGTCTAATTTATTTTTAAATACTTTTTCAACCTGGTCAGCTTCGTCCTTTCTTAAAAGTCCGTGGTCTACAAAAACACATATTAAATTTTTACCTATTGCTTTGTGCACCATTGTTGCAGCTACCGATGAATCGAC
>DMWH01000296.1:0-1140 GCA_003483345.1 Clostridiales bacterium
TTATCTAAAGCAGCTTTCTCCAATAAACTCCCTTAGTATTGAAGTATTAGGAATAGCGCTTTCATCTTCAATAGGAAGGAAGTAGCTTAAAAACTTCAACAATCTTTGTCTTTCTGAATAAAAACAGCTGTCTTCATCAATTTCCATAATAATGGGCTCTGCATATTTTTTAAGAACACACAACTCATAAACTAATGCCGAGTTAAATATTGCATCCGCATTTTCTTGGTAAGGGAAAATGTATTTTTCTGTACCTTTAATCACATTATCCCACAGTTCCATTGTTTTAATTGCGTTGTTTCCCCTGTGGGTGTAATCTCGTACAATACGTCTTAATAGTCTCAAATCAGATGTCGAAATACGATTATGTCTATCGATGTTTAGCTGTGTCAGTGCACTTATATAAATTTTAAACTTATTAACTTGCGGTATATTAGCTGTAAGTTCATCATTAAGCCCGTGGATACCTTCAATTATTATAATATGGTCATTTGTTAACCTTACAGGCTCCCTTGAATATTCCCTGCTGCCTTCCTTAAAATTATATACAGGTATTTGAACTTCTTCTCCTACCATTAAGTCTATAAGCTGCTCATTAAAAAGATCCAAATCTAACGCTTTGATAGTTTCAAAATCAAATTCTCCTTTTTCATTTTTTGGTGTCAGATGCCTGTCAACAAAATAATCATCCAAGGATACTGCATATGTTTTCTTGCCGTTCACTCGTAATTGAATCGACAATCTTTGTGCCAATGTTGTTTTACCTGAAGAAGAAGGACCTGCAATTAGGACTATTTTTATATTTTTATCATTAGTAATTTCATCGGCAATATATGCAATCTTTTTTTCGTGAAGAGCTTCGTTAATCCTTATCATATCATATATTTCATTATTGACGATTTTTTTGTTCAAAGCGCCAACATATGCAACATCCAATATTTCCCCCCAGTCCTCAGCTTCCTTAAATACTTTTGAAAGTTTCTTTTGCTCAATATATTCGGGAAGTTCAAAATTGTATTCACGGGTGGGATAATTTAGTATTATTCCGGGATAAAATAATCTTAAATCAAACTTATTTACAAATCCTGTATTTGGAGCGACATATCCGTAAAAGGTATCATAATATCCGTCCAATTCATA
>DMWH01000296.1:1159-3272 GCA_003483345.1 Clostridiales bacterium
GCCTTGTCAACACTTAAAAAGTAAGTTGTAATATTTTTTTTAGCATCAATAATTTCCTGCATTTTATTTTTTATGGCATCGAGGTGTTTTTTTGTTACTAAATGTTTATATTGAAGTTCCGTATAAAGTCCTTTATTTAAAGAATGATTAATGGAAACATCTATATCGTTATATATTTCCTTGCATGCTTTAACATAAATTAATGACAAGGTGCGAACATAAATTCTGTGACCATCGGGATTTGTAATATCAATAAATTCTATCCTGTCGTTTTCCTTAAAATCTTTGCTGCAAAGTCCCTTAAGCTTATTGTTTACCTTAGCACCCAAATATTTAAAATAATCATTTTTATAAACTCTCTTAAGTATCCGGTATAATGTTTCATTTTCGTATACTTCAATTACTTCGTCAGTATTTGCTAATTTAATTTTCATTCCTAACCTCCTACAATATTTTTCTTTCACTGATATCCGATACAATTTCCATTCCGTTTAAATATGATAAATTGCCTTCAAATCCATCAAGCAACAACTTATACGCATGCAGTACCTGATATTTTTCATTGTCTTTTTTCCCGTATTTTTTGTCTCCTGCTATGGGATGTCCGATTGAAGNNTGAGCCCGAATTTGATGTGCTCTGCCTGTTTCAATTTCTACTTCCAGCCATGTATATTTTCCTTCTCTTTTCAAGGGATGTGCATAGGTTATGACTGATTTTGAATTTTCTCTGTACTCATTTATAATTTTAACCATATTTTTATTGTCTTTTTTAATAAGATAATCCTTAAGCTCCAAATCATCCTTAATGATTCCGTGTACCTTTGCCATGTAGTATTTTCTGATTTTTCTTTCTCTTATTGCCTTGTTTGTCTGTTTCAGGGCATCATAGTTTTTTGCCGCTATTACAAGGCCTGATGTATTTTTATCCAAGCGGTTGCACACGGCAGGCTTAAATGTAAAACTGATATTTTCTTCTTTTGCATCTAAATATACTTTTATCTCATCGACTAAATTTTTCTTTCCTGTTTTATCAGGCTGAGTGCTTAGGCCTATGGGTTTGTTTACTACTAATATATTATCATCCTCGTATACAATATCAAAATGTATATCGGTCTTTTGAAGTGTTTTCTTATCTCTAAATTTATCTATTGTTTCATCAGACAAATACAGCTGGACTGTGTCATCTGTTTTTAAAACAATATCCGGTCCTGCTTTTAAGCCGTTTACCTTTATATTCTTTTTCCTAATCATTTTATGTATAAATGACTGATTTGCCTTATTTAAATATTTCTTTAGGAACCTGTCCAGTCTTTGACCTTCTTCATTTTTGGTAATTTTAATTTCTTTCATGTGTTATCCTTTACTTTTTCTTAGGTAAATTAAATATTTGTCCGGAGGGTACGGGCACTATGTTTCTCTATACTATTATAACAAATATTTTATGAAAGTATATGCATTTTACAGTTTTTACAATTATTTATTAAATGTGGATATTGTATGCATCTCATTTTTGTGTTAATATAATAAGAGCGATAAGCTAAGAGGTGACAAATGAAAAGAATAATTAATGCAATAAGAGACTTTATATATAATATAACTGATTACGGACTTATTATAACCGTAATTGTTGTTATGACAGTTATACTGGTTTGGAGATTTGATTTGTTGTTCAGCAGAGGAATTGAAAAAGAAATAATTAAAGACCTGCCTATAATAAATGAACCCGAAGTAAATGAACCGATTGCGGAAGAACCGGACCCGGAAGATGAAGAGCCGGAGCCGGAAGATGAAACACCGACAGGGTTAATTGCTGCCATTAGTATTCCTCAAGGCTCATTCCCTTCACAAATAGCGGAAATTCTGCTAAACAACAATTTAATAAAAAGCAAAGATGAGTTTCTTACTCGCTGTGTTGAGCTTGACCTTGATACAAGACTGCAGAGCGGAACATTTAATATTGAAGTAGGAACACCTCTTGATGATGTTATCAAAATAATTGCGAATGCTTATTAAATATCCGATTGGGACGGTTCTTATCCAACGGGGACGGTTCTTTCTGGACAATTTATTTGTCCAGAAAGAACCGTCCCCGTTGGACAATAAAAGAAGGTGT
>DMWH01000024.1:0-2875 GCA_003483345.1 Clostridiales bacterium
ATCATAATTAGTCAAATTAATAAAATGATTTTATTATAAAAGAAACCTTGCGGTTTCTTGTATTACTATATATTATAATTACGATTCTTCAAAGTCTTTTTTTCTGTTATTCTCTTCCTTTATATGTTCAAGCTTTGTTATTGAAACTTCGTAAGCTGTCTTTGTTTCATAGTTATCATGCTCATTTTTCTTTTGATATTTCCTGCTTTGTATTCTTCCCCAAAGTTTTATATGGTCTCCAACCTCCAACTTTTCACAATACCTTGCATTCCTCCCCCATGCAATGCAAGGTATATAATCGGACTTATTATATGAACGATTGACAGCAATAAGCATATCAGTTATTTCTCTGCCGAATGGAGTAGTTCTGAATTTAGTTTCTTTACAAAGATATCCATTTAAAAAAACTTCGTTTGGATGCCTTTTCATTTCTTCAAGCTCAGTTTCATCAGGTACATATATATCTCTTACAAATATTCTTAACAAAAGCCTGTTTGTATCATCCTCATATCTGTTGTATGACCTGAACTGACCTTCAATTACTATGTAATTTCCAATGTCCATGTTTATATCATTAATTATCCTTTCGGATATAATAACAGGCAGTATATCCTTAGTTTCACTTAATCTTGGAACTTCTATAAAAAATTCGTAAAATTTTTCGCCAAAAACTTCATGACTGTACTCCAAATTGCTGTATATGCTCCCGACTATTTTTATATAATTGGACTGCATCTGTTTATCATTCATATAACTTTTTCCCCCTATAATTTGTCTTATATATTTTATTAATATTCATTGCAATAAAATATATGCTTTAAAAGCCAAAAAGTTGTCTATTTTTTAGTATTCCTAATGCAAATTTATTTAATATTGAACTTTAAAATTTATTATTATATAATGAATATTATCCAAAAATCAGTTCTTAAGAAAGGATGGTTACACCATCATGAAATTAGGTATAGTAGGACTTCCTAATGTAGGAAAAAGCACTTTGTTTAATGCAATTACTTCAGCAGGTGCTGATTCGGCAAATTATCCCTTTTGCACAATAGAGCCTAATATCGGTGTGGTTGAAGTTCCCGATAAAAGATTAGATTTTTTAACTAAAATGAGCAGTTCAGGTAAGACAGTTCCTGCAGTTATAGAATTCTTTGATATTGCAGGTTTGGTAAAAGGTGCAAGCAAAGGAGAAGGATTAGGAAATAAGTTTCTTTCACATATTAGAGAGGTCGAAGCAGTTGTTCATGTGCTAAGATGTTTTGAGGACGAAAATGTAATACATGTTGAAACTACAGTCGACCCTAAAAGAGATATAGAAATAATAGAGTTAGAATTGGTTTTAGCTGATTTGGAAGTAATGTCAAAACGACTTGATAAGCTTTCAAAGATGGTTAAAAATGATAAATCTCTGCAGGCGGAATTTGAATTGGTTCAAAAAATTGTTCAAGGACTTGAAAATGAAAAACAGGCACGTTACTTAAGTTATGCTGATGAGGAGCAAAAGCTATTAAAAACATTTAATCTAATAACCTCAAAACCGGTTTTGTATGTAGCTAATGTTGATGAAAGCTATCTTTCAGACCCTTCAGGCAATAAATACGTGGATATTGTAAAGGAGTATGCTTCTCGGGATAATTCGGAGGTAATTGTTATTTGCGGAAAAATAGAAGAAGAAATATCGGTTTTAGATGAGGATGAAAAGAAAGAATTTTTGGAGGAAATGGGACTCAAAGAATCAGGGCTTGATAAACTCATTCGAGCAAGCTACCGCTTACTTGGACTTATAAGCTTTTTTACTACAGGACCAATGGAATCAAAGGCTTGGACAATTGTAAAAGGTACCAAAGCTCCTCAAGCCGCAGGCAAAATACACTCTGATATGGAAAGAGGTTTCATACGTGCTGAAGTCACAAAATACGATGATGTTGTAAAATTAGGCTCAATGCATGCAGCAAAGGAAAAAGGATTGATGCGTCTTGAAGGGAAAGATTATGTAATGGAAGACGGAGATATAGTTTTGTTTAGGTTTAATGTATAGTAAATTTTTGCATGAGGGTTTAAATTGTAAAATGCTCATTGGAATTAGTATTTAAAAAATTTTTTGAATGTTTTTATAAGTTTTATTTTAAATATATTAAAAAAGCGGTTAAAAAAAGCTGCCTTTTCGGCAGCTTTTGGTTATTACAATCCTAACTCTTCTTTTAACTTACTTATTTCATCGTCTACTGAAGCATTGCCCATTTTTGCATATTTTTCTTCCAGAGCTTTTGCTTCATCTATGGGCTCCATATTCAGCTCTGCCATGGCATTTGCTTCGTCTAACATTCTGTTTGCTTTATCTTCCATACGCTCAAAAGCACTTTTTGCACCTGCTATTTTCTTTGTTGCCTGAGTGGCTTCATTTAATGTTTCCTGTGTTTTAGCTACTTTCACTTTTGATTTGATAACTTGTCGCCTTGCTCTTAATGTTTCAATGTCTGCAGTTAACTTATCATGCATCTGTCGCATTTTAATTGCATTTTCATGAGCAGCCGCATAAGCAGTCATTAGTCCTGCTCCCGCATTTTCCAGTTCTTGCTTTTTGTTAATAAATGTTCTTGCATCATCCTCATTGCCGGCAACTAATGCTTTCTTGGCAAATTCGTTATATTTTGCAACTTCTGCCTCATTTTGTTCAACTAATCTCTTTGTACGTGTTTCTTCTGCTATAACTTCTGCCGTGCTTTGTTTTACCTCTGCAAGATCTTTCAACATATCTTCCAAGTACTGGTCAATCATTTTTTCAGGGTCTTCCATTTTTTCCAGCAATACATTTATGTTTGCCTTGATAATATCTCCAAATCTTTCTAATATAGCCATTTTTTCCTCCTTT
>DMWH01000024.1:2910-3068 GCA_003483345.1 Clostridiales bacterium
TGTACCAAACCTTTCAAGAGGTGTTTTTAGCATTTCTTCCCTTCTTTTTGCTTCCAAATTCTTTTGCTCCTTATGCTTTTTCCACCATATGAAAAGTACAATAACTAAAACAATTACACCTAATACAATAAACGCCGTAATCCATGGCGACCTGGTTA
>DMWH01000196.1 GCA_003483345.1 Clostridiales bacterium
TTGGTTCTCTTTTTCTTCTTGCCATAAAAAATCAGCCTCCTGTGTTATTTATATTTTACCATAGTTGACTGCGTTTTTACAGACTTTTTTTCGGTGGGTCACTGCTCTTTTTATAGAAATTGTATCAAAAACATTAATGACCCCGTCTCCATTAACATCCGCTGAATTGCTCTGAGCTTCCACCAGTTTTTCTCCTCTTACCAGATACTTTTGCATTATGCTGATATCCGTTTTGTTTATTTCATCGTCACCGTTAACATCGCCTTTCTTTAACGGGACACATAAAGGTTCAAAGATAAGCAGTTCATTATTTTCAGCGACTTTTTCGGCAGTACTGTTATAATATCCTGCAACAATAGTTTCTTTGGATAAATCGTTTCCAACAAATGAAAATCTGATTTCGGTGTTTGGATTTTTCACAATATATTTATCAACATTTGTAAGTCTGAAACTTTCATAATTAATACATTCTACACTTGCCGGAAAAACTATCTCACCAGATAATGACTTGCATCCTAAAAATGCCTCATTACCTATTTTCTTTAATGTTTCAGGGAACACTATACTTCTCAAATTTTCGCAATTCCCAAAAGCTTCTTCTCTGATTAATTCAAGATTGGAAGGAAGTTTTATTTCTTCAAATGTACAATCATAGAAAGTCCTTGAATGTATTGTTTTTGTATTATCAGAAAGACGTATATCTTTCAGCTCCAGACAATTAGCAAAACAGCCGTAACCAAGTTCAAGGCTCTGACAGCTTGAAAAATCCGCAGTTTTTACTAATGATTTCTGAAAAGCATAACTTCCTGCCGAATATAACCCCTTTGGAAGAACAATTTCTTCAACAGCTGATTCAGCAAAAGCATAGGTAAGAATCTTTTTGAGCCCTGATGAAAATTTTACAGTTGTTGTGCCGTTTTTGCCTTTACAGCCAAAAAAGCATAATCACTTATAATATTTACGCTGTCAGCCAGTTCAATTTCTTCCAGTGGCAATCCATAAAAAGAACATATACCTATCTCTGTAATTCCGTCTTCGATGACGAGCTTTGTAGGGTTATAAATTTCCCATGGACCGCCAATAGGTGTATAAACGTCACGGTAATAAGGGTCCTTAGACACATCACACCAGTTACCTGTTGAGACCTCATAAAGCCAGTTATCTTTTTTAGGACCCACATAAAGTGTTCCGTCATCGGTGACTCTCCATTTGATGTATGAGTTCATATCACTGGATTCCCCGGAAGCAATCACCGTTTCAGAATTATTTTCTTCTTCAGTATTACTTACTTCAGATTCCGCAGCGGCAGCCGGTACCGGAATTGAAATGCACAGTAAGGATAATGCTGCTGCTATGACTTTTTTAATTTTTAAACCCATAATTTTTACCTCCGTTTTTTTCAGCAACCATAGAAAAGTTACTATCTGATAAATATAATATAAGGAATGTCATAATTGTGCAAAAAGTAAATAATATTTTTCGGCTTTGTTACTGTTCAACAAATATTATGTATGAATTTATATGTATTTTACAAAATCCAAAACTCCGTTAATAAAAAATGCACAAAGTTATAATAAACGATATTATATTATACAGAGATTGATAAAATGCCAAAGAAATTCTGAAAGAGGTGATTTTTAATTTTTTCAAAAGGCATTTTAGCAGATGAATTCCGGCAAATGTTTTTGTACCGGAGAATAAATACAGAATGGAGTAAAGAAAATGAAAAAAGCAAGAAAAATTATTTGTGTGTTAATTTCAGTTGTACTTATGTTTACAACCTTCGGTATTTTTTCTGTAAATGCAGAAAATGCTGAAAAAGAATATTATAAGGCCGGTTATCTTTTGAGCATGGATAATGACGAATTTCTGGCTCTTGACGGTGCTGAGAAAGAATACGAAAAAACATATTACGATATGGCGGGTTTTTATGAAGAAATGAAAGCTTCTGGTGATAAATTTTATACACAACTTGCAGAAGGACTCGGGGAAGAAGAAACGAGATTGTTTTACTCTGCAAGAATTTTTAACGGAAGATTTGGTGTGTCAACTTATAGAAATGACCTGGAAGCACTTATTAATGATTTATTTTCAGATGTAGATTTTGAGTATACTGTAGAAAGAAAAACCGGCAGTCATATCAGATATAATCTTACAACGGTATATTATTATACAGTAACTGTTCCATCATTAAAGTCAAAATACACATCAGATGAAGATATCATGAATATTGCAAAAATAAATTACTGCCTTTCTCAGATAAGCATAAACAATGAAGGAAGTCCGAGATATGATTTATATGATTGTATTACAATTGCTGAATATGTAATGAATCCGGAACTTTTTGATGAAGATGAGATGTTATTATATGACTACAACAACAACGGCATTACAAACATCTATGATGCAATTGCAATTGCATATACATTTATGTAAAATGAAAAAGTATCTTCCGGCATTGCCGGGAGATGCTTATTTGTGTTTCTTGACTTTTGAAAGATAAAAATGATATACTGTTGTTATATTTAAATATAAAAAGGAGAGTGTCTGATGTTAGCTATATGTCTTGCTCTGATTGATGACGAAGAAGAAAAAATCAAGTTTACAGAGATCATAAATAATTACGAAAGGAAAATGTTTGCCTATTCAATGAGTATTCTTCACAATGAAGCTTTGGCAGAAGAGGCAATGTGGGACGGTTTTTATTATGTGGCTAAAAACTTTTTTAAAATAAAAGATGAAGATATGCATAAAATAGAAGCTTACATAATCATGTCTGTAAAAGACGCCTGTTACAGAGTGTATAATAAGGAAAAAAAGCATTCTAAAAATATTTCTATGGATGACGATGATGTAAATATTGAACCGGTGAGTTTTGACAGTTTTAATTCATTTCAGACTGCGGAGCTGGAAGAAGCTCTGAAAACTCTTGACAAGGTTCACAAGGACGTTATCATTTACAAGTTTTACTTTAATTTTACCGGGGAACAGATTGCGGATACTTTAGGCATATCCAAAAGGACGGTATACAACTATTTAAACGAAGCAAAAGAACTGTTAAGGAAAGAACTGGAATCCATATAATATTACAAGGTGAAAGATATTGGACAGAAATTCGAATTTATACAAAGCAATTGAAAATGCGCTGATAAATCCGCTTTTAGAAGAGGTAAATGCACTTGAACCGTCGGAGCACGAATTTTCAGCGCTTTACAGGAAGAATATAAAGCGTATTATAAAAGAACAGAAAAACTGGAACGACCCAAAAAAAGCCGGAAGTAAAAAGAAAATCAGAATGATAATTCTTATTGCGGCGGCAATGATTGCACTGGGTGGAATAACAGTTGCGGCCTGTGAACCGCTGAGAGAATGGATAGTAAGTCTGTTTGTGGAAGAGTATGATGACCATATTAAAGTGAAAACCTTTAGTGGAAGTGAAGCAGATTTTGATGTGCCGGAACTTAATGAACTTTATGAGCCCGCATATATTCCTGATGGTTATGAACTTCAGGAAGAAGGTCTTGATTCTACAATGCTTTATATGATATGGATAAATGATGATGGCAATTATGTATCGTATTATCAAGGATTGTTAGATGATATTACTTCAATTAATAATGAAAATATGACTGTGAAAGACATTGTAATAAATGGAAATAATGCAATTATTTCTTTTGATGACGAAAATACAATAATTACTTGGAGTGACAACAAATATATGCATCAAATCGTAGGAATTATAAATAAAGACGAAGCTATTTTAATGGCAGAATCTTTAAGGCCAAAAAAATAATTTATGGTATATGGTGAAAAAAAATTGGACAGAAATTCGAATTTATACAAAGCAATTGAAAATGCGCTGATAAA
>DMWH01000241.1:0-6835 GCA_003483345.1 Clostridiales bacterium
CCCCAACAATTGACAAAGAGCCTTTTTTGTATACAGAAATCAGTATTGTCTTAGTATATGTGGGATTGGATTAATTGAATATATTATTATAGCTTTGACATAATAATTCAAACATAATATAATTATAAAAAACAAAGAGCTTGTTGATAGCGTTCATTGCATGGTAATGCAAATGAATAATGCATTTTAAATACGTATAGTGAGGTTAAAATGAAATTACTGGATAGTATAAATTCGCCTGAAGATATCAAGCATTTGAATATGGACGAATTAAATTCTCTTTGCAGGGAATTAAGAGAATATATTTTAGAAAACGTTTCAAAAACAGGAGGACATCTTGCATCTAACTTGGGAGTGGTAGAGCTCACTGTAGCCCTGCATCGAGTTTTCAATACTCCTCATGATAAAATAATATGGGATGTTGGTCATCAAACGTATGCCCATAAAATTCTTACTGGAAGAAAAAATAAAATGTCATCCTTGCGGCAGCTTAATGGTATAAGCGGGTTTCCCAAAAGAAATGAAAGTATTTTTGATGTGTTTGATACGGGACACAGCAGCACCTCTGTTTCTGCAGCAATGGGGATGGCAAGAGCAAGAGACTTAAATAATGAGGATTATGAAATTGTTGCAGTAATAGGAGACGGAGCNNTATTGATAATTTTAAACGACAATGAAATGTCCATATCCAAAAACGTAGGAGGCTTGTCCCGCTATTTAAGCAGAATAAGAACTACCAAAGGATATTTGTCCACTAAAAGGGATGTCGAAAAAATATTAAATAAAATTCCGGTCGGTAAACAGATTAAATCATTTTTAAAAAGAGCAAAAGACGGAATTAAGCAAATAGTTGTTCCGGGGATGCTTTTTGAAGAATTGGGGCTTACCTATATGGGACCTATCGACGGTCACAATATACATAAAATTATTGAATCCCTGGAAAGGGCAAAAAATATTGAAGGCCCCTTATTAATGCATGTAATTACGAAAAAAGGCAAGGGCTATAAGTTTGCTGAAGAAAGACCGAATGAATTCCATGGTGTTTCTGCTTTTAATATAGAAACAGGAGAAGCTCTAAAAAAATCCTCTCAATCTTATTCCGATTATTTTGGAATGAAAATGTGTGAAATTGCGGAAAAAAATGAAAATGTGGTCGCAATAACAGCAGCTATGACTGATGGTACGGGGCTTAGGGATTTTGCAAAAAAATTCCCCAATAGAATTTATGATGCAGGCATTGCAGAGCAACATGCGGTGACAATGGCTGCAGGGCTTGCCGTAAGCGGGGTTGTCCCGGTTGTTGCACTTTATTCGTCATTTCTACAAAGAGCTTATGACCAAATCATCCATGATGTTGCCTTACAAAACCTTCATGTTGTTTTTGCTGTTGACAGGGCAGGTTTGGTGGGAAATGACGGCGAAACGCATCAAGGTGTGTTTGATGAAGGATTTTTGAGTTTAATTCCCAATATGACAGTATTATCACCCGCTGATTACAGGGAATTCGGAAATATGATGGAATTTGCCGTTTCATATAACGGACCTGTAGCAATAAGATATCCGAGGGGCAGCATGAGTGAATATATCAAAAACAGCGAGCAAAATATAGTCCTCGGCAAGGGATACATAGTCGAGGAAGGGAAGGACATAACAATAGCTGCAGCCGGTAAAATGGTAAAGACGGCAATAGAAACAAGGGAAATTTTAAAAACAAAAAATATAGATGCAGAGGTTCTTAATTTAAGATTTATAAAACCATTTGACAAAGAGCTTATAATAAACTCCGTAAATAAAACGAAATCATTGGTAATAATCGACGAAGCAACTGTTTTTGCTTCCTATGCAGTTAATATTTACAATATACTTCCTAAAAATCTTGATGTAATGGTTAAAACTTTGCCCGATGAATTTATTAAACAAGGCTCGATTGAAGAGCTCTTAAAAGAAAATCAATTAGATGCTGATTCGATAGCTGCTGAAATAATTAAGTGGAAGGCAGATAATTATGATATTGATATAAGCAATAATTATACTTGCTTAAAACAAGGACGTTAGAGCGGAAGTAGAATTATTAAATTAGTGAAAATGTATTATTTACTATTGAAATTTTAAGGGTTTTCATTTATATTATAGTTACGGATATATTTTACTCACGATAAAAAATAAAGGGGATTTGAATATGAATAAAGTAGAAATTGTTGTTGGAGATAAAAAATATAGTGTAAGAACTGATGAAAGTCCCGAATATGTAAGAAAAATAGAATCTGTTTTGAACGATCAAATTAATATAATAGCTAATCAGAATAAGCGTTTTAATGAAATAGACAAATTAATTCTGTCATCTTTTGTGGTTATTGACAGGTATTTAAAACTTTCCGATGAAATTAACGAATACAAAAAAGATATATGTGAAGAAATTCTATCTTTAAAGGAAGCAAAAGAATTATCCGAAAAGGAAAAGGAAGAAGCTGTAAATAAGGCAGCGGATGCCATTATTGAAAAAGAAAGATTCAAAGAAAAGCTAATGGCAAGAGACAATGACCGTGAATATTTAAATTCCCAAATAACAAAGCTTCAGGAAAAAGTCAGTGAGCAGGAACAGCAGCTCTTGAAGAGCGAAATGCTCATAAATGAATTAAAAATAAAGAACGAAGAGTTGATTGAAGTAAATGAAGAGCTAATCAAAGAAAGAGAAAACTTCACAAAAGAAATAAGCTTTATGAACAATACAAAAGCAAGCTTAAACGGGAGAATTTCAAAGCTGCAGTTAAAACTTAACGAGAAAGAACAGGAAATAATCAAACTTGAAAAGACTATCAGGGATTTAAAAAGCGCAGTAGATGATAAATCACAAAAGATATATAATTTCAGCGATGAGCAGCAAAAAATGAACTTATTGGTTGATTCGAAAGAAAAAGATATCAATTCATTAATAAATAAAATCAATTTGCTGCAAAATAAGCTTAATGAAAAAGATGAATCAATTGCTTCCAAGGATAAATTAATAAATGATTTAAAGAGCACTGAAGAAGTATTAAAACAAAAATATGAATCGATTAATGATGAAAAAGAAAAATATTTAGAAGAGCTTTTAATGATAAACAGCGATAAAGAAAGCCTTATCAACAGCATAAATCAGCTGCAGGAAAAATTAAACCGCAAGGAAGCGGAAAACTTCCAGAACCAGTTGGAAATTAATAAGCTGAAAAAGGATAATATGGAGCTTATGCAGCTTTTAGACGAAGAAACAGCAAAATAGAACGCGTCGGCGTTCTTTTTTAAACAGG
Source organism: Clostridiales bacterium (assembly GCA_003483345.1). GTDB lineage: Bacteria > Bacillota > Clostridia > Tissierellales > Sedimentibacteraceae > Sedimentibacter. The sequence goes on from DMWH01000241.1 coordinate 3,288, forward strand.
AGAAGAAATGAGCGTAGAATTATTAGCGCCGGCAGGCAGTATTGAATCATTTTATGCAGCTGTAAACAGCGGAGCAGATTCAGTATATTTAGGCGGAAAGTTTTTTAATGCAAGATATAATTCCCGGAATTTTGATAATGATGAAATGAAGCACATTGTAAAATATGCTCACAACAAGGGTGTAAAAGTATATGTTACAATGAATACTGTTTTAAAGGATAATGAAATTACGGATGCATTGAACTATGCAATATTTTTGTATGAAAATGATGTAGATGCCTTAATAGTTCAAGATTTAGGTTTGTTCTGCCTGGTAAATAAATATTTACCCGATTTTCCCGTAAACATTAGCACACAGGCAAGTGTATACGATGAATACGGTGTTAAATTTTTTGAAGAATTTAATGTCAAAAAAGTTATTATGGCAAGAGAACTGTCCTTAACAGAGCTAAAAGAGACAGTTAAAAATACAGATGCCGATTTGGAAGTATTCATTCACGGTGCCCTTTGCACATGCTATTCGGGACAATGCTACATGTCAAGCTTTTTGGGTGGAAGAAGCGGAAACCGAGGGAAATGTGCACAGCCGTGCAGATTAAACTACAGCTTTTATGACAAAGAAACAAAGGAAGAAATTGAAAGTTTTAAAGAGGTGCCTCTGCTTAGTTTAAAAGACTTTATAGCAGGGGAAACAATTTATGAGCTTATTGAAGCAGGAATTAAAACCTTCAAAATAGAAGGGCGCATGAAAGGTCCTGCATACACTTCATCAGTTGTGGAATATTACAGACAAATAATAGATAATTATTACAGCGGTAAAAATATTGACTGTACTCATTTAAAAGAAAAGGCTATGGAAACATTCAGCAGAGGTTATACAAACGGATATTTAAAGCCTTCAAAAGACGATGAAATGTTTGCGAAATTAAGTTCCGGCATAAAGGGAGAAAATATCGATGAAATAGAAGAAGACGTAAAGGATAAAGCACAGGAATATTCAAGGTTCAGGAGAAATAAAATAAGCTTTGACATAGAGCTTGTGATAGGCGAATATGCCCTGTTAAAAGTTTTTGACGGGAAAAACACGGTTGAAGTAAAGAGTAAAGAGGTCTGCGAGAGCAGCATTAAAAACAATGTAACAGATGAAATAATCTATGAGCAGCTCTCAAAGTTAGGTAATACTATATATGAACTGCATGATTTAAAGATTGTAAAAGATGAAGGTGTTTTTATCAGAAAAAGTTCTTTGAATCAATTAAGGCGTGATGCGACGGAAATTCTTTACGAAAAATGCAGCAAATTTTATGACAGAAGAAAAGTTAATACTCTTACATACAATGATATATTTTCAAATATCAATAAAGAAAGTCACTCTGCAAAAATAAGCCTTAAAATAAACAGCATTGATGAATTAAAGTATGCTGACGATGTTAAGGTTAAGCGCTTATATGTGCCTTTTTATTTAAATATTGAAGAAGTAAAAAACACAAAAGTTGTAGAAAAATATTTATGGGTTCCAAATATAGTATCTAAAGAAAATTATAAAATTTTAAAAGAAAATTTGAACTTGTATGATGAAATATTTGACGGTGTATGTGTAAACAATGTTGGAAGTTTTTATTTCTTTAAGAAAAATAGCAGGCTGAAGCTTCACTGCGGACCGTTTTTTAATATTATCAATACTTTTTCAGCAGAACTTTTAAAGGAAAAGGGAGCTCACAGCTTTACATTTTCTGTAGAAACAAATATCAGGGACATGGAAAGTATTGTGAAACACACTTCACTCAGCTCGGAAATTGTCGCCCATGAATATGTACAGCTTATGGTTATGAAAAATTGTCCCATGTCGGTGATAAAGAATTGTAAAAACCTGCAGGACTGTGAAAAATGCAGCTTCAAAAGCAAATATCAATTAAAAGACAGAAAAGGAATTCATTTTAATATCGAAAGACAAAATAAACTTACTCATATATATAACAGCGTGCCCCTGTCGATTATAGGAATTGCAAATAATTTCGTTGAAAAAAATATTGATTATTTTTTAGTCGATACGAAATTTTTGGAGGATGCGGAAGAAATAATAGATACATTGTACTGCGAAATAAAGGGAGTTAAAACTCATTATATTTTGGAGGAAAACAAATTTACGAGAGGGCACTATTTGAAGAATGTGTTGTAACACACTTGTCATCCTGAGCAAAGCGAAGGATCTCATGAGATTCTTCGAGATAAAGCTCTCAGAATGACAAAATGCTAATCATAGCAATGACAAACAGGAAAGGAAAAACGATGAAAGAAAAATCTAAATCAGTTTTGGAATTTGATAAAATAATTGAAAAGGTTGCCGGATTTGCTGAAACCAAGATGGGAAAAGAAGAGGTGTACAAATTAGATACATCTTACAACCTGGAAGGTGTAAAATTCAAGCAGGAGCAAACAGCACAGGCACTTTCCATAATCATTGAAAAAGGTTCACCTCCCTTGGGAGGTATTTCAGATATAAAGGAATACGTGAAAAGAGGAGCCGTAGGGGGTATTATATCTCTAAGAGGGCTATTGAACTGTGCCGATACCCTAAGAGCTGCAAGGCTTCTAAAAAATTATGTCCTTCTGAATAATGACGACAGAAATTATGATTTGCTGGAAGACTTGTGTAACAGTATATATGTAAACAAGGATATTGAAGAAAGAATATATTCGGTTATTATCAGCGAGGAAGAAATTGCCGATGATGCGAGCCCGGAGCTTAAACGCATAAGAAGAGAAATTCAAATAAAAAACAATTCAATAAAGAATAAAATTAATTCAATCGTAAGCTCATCTTCCATGCAGAAATATCTGCAGGAAGCAATAGTAACCATGCGCAATGACAGATATGTAATCCCCGTGAAGAAAGAATACAGAAGTATGGTCAAAGGAATAATTCACGACCAGTCTGCAACAGGCTCCACGCTTTTTATAGAGCCTATGGCCCTTGTGGAAATGACCAATGATATTGCCAATTTAAAAATCGAAGAAAAAAAGGAAATCGAGCGTATACTGTTAGAGCTTAGCATGATGATAGGTGACATAAGTGAAGAAATGCTAAACAATCAAGAAATACTAAAAGAGCTTGACTTTATTTTTGCAAAGGGCAAATACGCCATAAGCATAAACGGAATTGAGCCCAAGATAAATGACAGAGGATATATAAGGATAAAAAAGGGAAGACATCCTCTCATTTCACCTGAATTGGTGGTACCTATCGATGCAGTGCTTGGTGACGAATATACAACCCTAATAATAACAGGACCTAATACCGGCGGAAAAACCGTTTCATTAAAAACCTTAGGGCTTTTCACTCTTATGGGAATGGCAGGGCTTCATCTCCCTGCCGAATACGGCACCGAAATATCTGTTTTCAGCGCAGTCTATGCCGATATAGGCGATGAGCAGAGCATCGAGCAAAGCTTGAGCACATTTTCCTCTCATATGACAAATATAGTGAAAATATTAAAAGAGGTTGATGAAAAGTCATTCGTTCTTTTCGACGAGCTCGGTGCGGGAAC
>DMWH01000241.1:6867-14372 GCA_003483345.1 Clostridiales bacterium
AAATTATACGCTCTTACAACCGAAGGAGTAATAAACGGAAGTGTTGAATTTGATGTTGAAACATTAAGTCCGACCTACAAGCTTTTAATCGGTATACCCGGTAAATCCAATGCCTTTGAAATATCAAGGAAACTAGGGCTTCAGCAAGAAATTATCGATAAGGCCAAAAAGAACATAGAAACCGAGAAAATTGAATTTGAAGATGCCTTAAAACAAATTGAAGAAAACCGAATTTATATCGAAGAGAAGAAACAAGAAATTGACAGACTCGAATCAGAAAGCAAAAAAAAGCACAGCGACTTTTTGATGAAGGAAAGAAAATCACTTGAAAAAAGTGAAAAAATTATAGATGAAGCTAACTATGAAGCAAGAAAAATAGTCGAGAATGCCAAAAGGGAAGCTGCTGAAATTATCAAGGAATTAAGAAAATTAAACCTTGAAATGGATAAGGATAAAAACCGCCGTGTAAACGAATTAAGACAGGCACTAAATGAGAAAACAAAGGAGCTTACAGAAAATATTTATTCGGATATTATTGAGGAAGAAGATACAATTGACACAGACACACCTTTAAAAATCGGTGACTCCGTAACTGTAAGAAGTCTAAATCAAAAGGGATTCATTATTTCTGATGTGGATGATTCACAGACTGTAATGGTCCAAATAGGACTAATTAAAACAAAGGTTAAAAAATCCGACCTAATAAAAATAAAATCCGATGAAGAAGTAAAACAAAAAACCAACGCATCCCGTAAGGTCAGACTAAGAACTTCGTCAATCAATCCTACAATTGATATCAGAGGATACAATCTTGATGATGCTTTGTTGGAGCTGGATAAATATTTGGATGATGCCTTTATGTCAAATTTAAACGAAGTCCAGGTAATTCACGGTAAAGGTACCGGGGTCCTGCGTGAAGGAGTAAGGCAATTCTTAAAAAATCACAAGCATGTTAAGGAATCAAGACTTGGCACCTTCAACGAAGGCGGCGATGGTGTTACAATAGTAAAATTCAAGTAAATGACAAGGGGACGGGGGTACTGTCATAATTCAGAGGCGGTAGCTGTCTTAAGGGATTAAATTATGAATGTACGGGATAAATACAGTAATAAAGCTGTAATAAAGTATACGGGAGCTTTTATAGCTTGGGTTATCGGTTCGGGATTTGCAACGGGACAAGAAGCTCTGCAGTTCTTTTCAAGTTACGGATACTTAAGCTATGGGGTTCTTCTGGTTAATTTGATAGGTTTTTTATTTTTGGGGCAAGTATTATTAGTTACAGGATTTGAACATAAAACCGAAAGTTCATTTAATCATTTTAAATACTTTTGCGGCGAGAAAATAGGAACAATTTATTCTTGGCTGATTCCAATTACCTTGATTTTAATTATGCCTGTCTTAATCTCCGGTGCCGGTGCCACCCTTTCCGAGTATTATGGAGTAAATCGCTATGTCGGTTCTTTTCTTATGTCCGTCTTGGTTTTAAGTGTCTATTTAATTGGATTTGAACATTTAATAAAAATAGTTTCAGCCATAGGACCTGCTATTATTATTTTTTCCTTGCTTGTGGGAGCGATAACACTAGCAAATGATTACGGCAATTTTTCTGATGTACCAAAATATCAATTTAAACTCAACGAGTTGCAAACAGCTCCACATTGGACGATAAGTGCTATTTTGTACTTATCGCTGAATTTCTTAAGCGGCAGCGTATATTTTACTGAGCTTGGCAAATCAGCATATAATCGAAATGACGTAAAATACGGAGCATTTTTTGGGGCTCTTGCAATAATTTTAAATATTGCAATTATGAATACTGCAATCTTATTGAATGCTGAAAACATATCAACATTAGCAATACCGGTCTTATATTTAGCAAAAAAAATATCTTATATGTTAGGAGCAATTTTTTCAATTATATTAATATTAGGTATGTTTTCTTCTTGTTCTGCAATGATGTGGTCAATATGCAACCGATTTACAAGAGGCGGGAAAAGAGGCAACAGGATTTTTGCAGTCTTTATCTCGATATTAACCTTTGTGTTAGGGTTATTCTCGTTCAGTGAACTTATAGGTACCTTTTATCCCCTCGTAGGGTATGTTGGATTGTTTTTTATTGGTTCTGTAATATATAAAGGAATTAAGTATAATATTATTAAGAATTGAGGTGCATAATATGGAAAGAATAATAAAAGATGTAAATTGTCCCAAATGCGGACAAGTGATGGAAGAAGGATATATTCATTCACGAAAGCAAATATTATGGTCCGAAGATGATAAGCCAAGACTGTTTGATTTCTATGATGAAAATTTAGTCACAATGCCTATAAGAAGAGCAAATAAAGTTCCCGCATGGAGATGCAAGGAATGTAAAATTGCAATATTCCGGTATGAATAATTATGATGGTATAATATTTAGTAAATGCTACCATTTATGATTAATCCATGATACAATATTTAATAAAAAGGTAAATTTATTATTAATATTAAATAAAAATAAAAGAAAGGGAGTGTAAAAGATGAGACAATATGTAGTTGATGCATTTGCAGAAAAGGTTTTTGAAGGAAATCCTGCAGCGGTATGCATTTTGGATGAGTGGCTGCCGGATGAAGTTATGCTTAATATTGCCAGAGAAAACAACTTAGCCGATACTGCTTTTGTGGTTAAGGATGGCACAAATTTCAAATTAAGATGGGTTACTCCCGGCGGTGAAATAGATTTATGCGGGCATGCAACCCTTGCAACCGGATACGTTATTAGCAGATTTATTGCTCCTGAATTATCGGAAGTTGTTTTTCAAACCAAAAGCAGCGGAATATTGAAAGTCCTTAAAAAAGGTGAGCTTTATGAAATGGATTTTCCCGCTTATAAATTAAAAAAGGTAGAAGTTACAAATGCAATGGCGGATGCTATAGGAGTTAAACCTATAGAAGCATATATGGGGAGAGATTTACTCTGCGTACTGGAGTCCGAGGATGAAGTTCGAAATTTAAATCCGAACTTAGAAAAGGTAAAATTACTGGACGGATTGCTTTTTCATGTTACAGCCAAAGGAAATGAATTTGATTGTGTATCAAGGTCATTTGTACCTAAGCTTAGCGGTACCGAAGACCCGGTATGCGGTTCGGGGCATTGCCATATAATCCCTTATTGGGCCGAAAGATTAGGAAAAGACAATTTAATTGCTTATCAGGCATCTCAAAGAGGCGGTACCTTGTATTGTAAATATCAAGGAGACAGGGTGATAATGGGAGGCAAGGTAGCATTGTTTTCCACCGCGGATATAAACATAGAATAGTTTTTTATTTACATAAAGAAAATATTATTAAGATGAAACACATAATATCGATATTAAATATGGAGTACTTATGGAAAGAGAAATAGTAAGATTGGATATGGATAGAGATTTTGAGGCATTTGAAGATTTATTGAAAATCTCTTTCGGTGAAGCAACCAACTCAAAGAAAGAAATGTATGAATGGCTTTTTGAAAATAACCCTTACAATAAATCCGGAAATATGATGTATTTATTAAAGGAAGGGGATAAGGTTATAGGTTGTGACGGATTGTTGCCAAACGAACTTTATGTTAACGGGAAAACTTTGTTAACCGCTCATTCGGTTAAATCCATGACCCATCCCGATTACAAAAGACAGGGTATTTTCAGAAAAATGACGGAAAACTCCTGTGAGAGGGGAAAGCAGGACGGTGTGGATGTGATAATAGGTTTGGCAAACGACCAATCTTATCCGGCATACCAAAAATTCGGCTGGCCTACACTTTTTGAAAAAGAAGTATATGTAAAGCCTATACTTATTAACAATATTCTTAAACGAAGAATTAAAATTGGTTTTTTGTCAGAAGCAGCCAATTCTGTCTATACTGTATTTATGAAGAATAAACTAAAAAATCAGATGGACAAAGAAATTAAATTTGAAATACTTGACAGGGTTCCGGAAGAAATTCAAAAATGTTGGGACAGATACAAATCAAAATATAATGTTCTTTTGGTCAGAGATTATAAATACCTGAACTACAGATATAACGAAAGACCGGACATTAATTATGTAACCATTCTTGCAAGGCATAAGGGGGAGATTATCGGCTTTGCAATACTTCATAATGCAGTTGCAAACGGCTCTAATATGACATCTGCTGTAGAATTTTTTACCGACCCCGATAATGAAAGATACATAAAAGCATTGGCTAATGGCATAGCGAAGTATTGCTATGACAAGGGACTTGAATATGCCGTTATTGGAACGGGGCATTACGGTGAATACAGGAAGGTTCTTTTGAATAATGGATTTATGGTAACCCGCAAGCCTCCAAAGAATAATATGATGATTGCTCATATATTATCTGACAAAGTAACCTTAGAGGAAATAACAGGTCATGAAAAGTGGCATATAACTCAAGGAGACGGCGAAACAGAGCTAGACTTATAACTGTATTGTATCCGTTTTTTTAAGAGGTTTTCAAAATAGCAGTAAAATACTCCTAATACGCCTCTATAATTCTTTTAAAGCATCTTGGTCAGGAAAAACCAAGCTTTGGTTTTTCCTGAGTTCTTTTATATTTATAAGCACCACTCCGGAATTTATGTAGGTGCTTTTCTCAGGCATATCAAGCCTAAGCTGCAAATAATGTTTGTTTACAGTTAAAATTCATGTTAAAATATAGTTTGAGATTATATATATAATACAATTATTCATATGTAATGGGGAGAAGGTAATAATGATTAAATTAATAGTGGACAGCACATGTGATTTGAATTGTGAAATTTTGGACAACCATGATGTAGAGGTTATTCCGCTAAGTATTACTATTGATGACAAAACCTATTTAGATGGAGTCGATATAACTACGGACAGAGTTTATGAGTATATGAAAGACGGTAAAGTCCCCAAGACTTCACAAGTGTCATTTGAGTCTGTATCCCAAGCCGTTGAAAAGTGTATTTCAAAAGAATCAGATTTTATTTATTTGGCTTTTTCATCCAAATTATCAGGCACATACAGTTTTGCCAAGAAAATAATAGATATGTATAAGGAAAAATATCCTGAGAGAAAAATGGCAATAATTGATTCTAAAGGCGGAGCCGGAGGGACCGGTTTAATAGCTATACAAGTACTTAAAATGATTGAAAGAAACTTACCCTTTGAATATATCTTAAACCAGGCACAATTCATGGTTCAACATATAGTTTACAGATTTACAATATCTGATTTAGAATGGCTGTCAAAAGGAGGCAGAATAAGCAAGTCTGCAGGATATGTAGGAAATGTATTAAATATTAAACCATATCTCGTTTTAGATGATGGACTTATTAAAGTATCCAAAATGATTCGCGGCAGCAGAAAAACTATTCAAACTTTGATTCAAGATATTGAAGACGGTACAGATAAATTTAAAAATCAGATTATCGGCATAAGTCATGCGGATGATTTAGATACTGCTTTAATGGTGGAACAAAAAATTAAGGATTCAATTAAAGGATGCAAGACAACAATTTTTAAAATCGGTGCCGTTTTAGGAGTTCATTTGGGAATAGGCGGTGTAGGAGTTTTTTTCTTTGATGAAAAACCTGAATTCTATGAATTATAATATTATTAATAGTATATAAAAATAGTTATTGCATTAGTTGACACATTAAAAATGCTGTGATATTATTACAAAAAATAGAAGTTACAACCTGCCGAACATATCAAATGGTAGGTTTTAGTTTTAATAATTCGTAATTACCTTGGAGGAGAGAGATGGATTTTAAGGAAAAAGTGGCTGAAATTTTTACATCCATAGAAACCGAGCTGTCAATGGATGATGCTCTTCAATTAATAGAGATACCACCCAGTAGCGATATGGGAGATTATGCGGTACCGTGTTTTAAATTTGCAAAGAAGTACAGGAAATCTCCTGCAGCAATAGCAAATGAAATTGTAGAAAAAATAGGAGCAGTTGAAGAATTCGAAAAAATTGAAAGTGCAGGACCATATGTAAATTTCTTTGTAAATAAATCTCAGTTTGCAAAAAAAATACTTAAACAAGCTTTTGAAGAAAAAGAAAATTACGGCAGAACGAATGTGGGTGAAGGCAAGACTGTTATAGTTGAGTTTTCATCTCCGAATATTGCAAAACCGTTTCACATAGGGCATATACGCTCAACATTAATAGGAAATGCCATAAATAATATTTATAAATACCTTGGTTATAATACTGTTGCAATAAATCATTTGGGGGATTATGGAACACAGTTCGGAATGCTTATTTCGGCATATAAAAAATGGGCAACTCCTGAAATAATTGAAGCAATCGAAAAGGACCCCATACCTGAACTTTTAAAGCTGTATGTAAGATATAATCAGGAAATTGAAACACATCCGGAATACCAGGAAGAAGCAAGGTACTGGTTTAATCAATTAGAAAAAGGCAATCAAGAAGCATATCAATTATGGGCATGGTTTAGGGAAGTTAGCTTAAAAGAATTTAACCGCGTATATGATATGTTCGGTATTAAGTTTGATTCATATGCCGGAGAAAGCTTTTATTCGGATAAAATGCCTGCAATAATCGATGAATTGGAAGATAAAGGACTGCTTAAAGATTCGGAGGGAGCAAAAATCGTAGAGCTTTCCGAGTTTGGTCTGACGGATGCATTAATCCAAAAGAGCGACGGCGCTACTCTATATGTAACCAGGGATGTGGCAGCTGCAAAATACAGAAAAGAAACATATAATTTTTACAAAAATATATACGTGGTTGGTGCACAGCAAAAATTACATTTTGACCAGTGGAGAAAAATAATAGATTTAATGGGATATGACTGGGCATATGACTGTGTACACGTAATGTTTGGAACCGTAAGCCTGGAAGGCGGTGCTATAGCTACAAGAAAAGGAAGAGTAGTATTTTTGGAAGATGTTTTGAATAAAGCAATTGAAAAAACTACCGAAATTATTAATGAAAGAAATCCGGGCTTGGAAGACAGGGAGAAAGTTGCAAAGCAGGTTGGTATAGGTGCTGTAATATTCCAAGAGCTTTTCAATAACAGAATAAAAGACTATGTATTTTCTTGGGATAAAACATTAAGCTTTGAAGGTGAAACAGGACCTTATGTTCAGTACACATTTGCAAGAACCTGCAGTCTTCTTAGAAAAGCAGATATTGATATAAATGATGATGTGGATTATTCTGTTTTGACAGACAGTGAATCATTCAATGTAATTAAAAAACTGGAAGGTTTTAAAGAGGCGGTTTTAAACGCTCATGATAAATACGAGCCCTTTATGATTACCCGATATATTGTCGGCCTTGCACAAGAATTTAACCGATTCTATCATGAATGTCAGATTATTACTGACGATGAAAGTGTTAAAAAGGCAAGACTGCTTCTTACTCTCACAGTAAATACAGTTCTTAAACAAGGTATGAAGCTTCTGGGAATGGAAGCACCGGAGAAGATGTAACTACGTAAACTTCGGTGCCAGGCACCAATTTTGGTGCC
>DMWH01000128.1:0-2475 GCA_003483345.1 Clostridiales bacterium
ATTTCCATTTACATCAATTTTATTGAGCGCTTTAGTTCCTAAAGAATTTATATTTAGTGTTACTACCCCGTCATTAGTTTTATCTAATATCAGGGTTATTTGCATATCTTTTTTATATTCCGATATTGCAGAAGCAGAAGAAGCATAAAAATTTTCACTAACATAAGAAGCTGAAATAATATTTATTCCAGAATATTCGGCAATCGAAGCTATAGATCCGCTAACAGATTCAGCCCAAGAGTCTATAATACTCATATTAGACATTGGGCTATTGCCCGCTAAATCTTCCCTGAATGTTTGAAATAGCGCGCTAGCGTCTGTTATTGTATCATACATTTTTAATTTTAAATGATCAGTTGGAGTTGTCATTATGCATCATCCTGTTGTAATTTAAAAATTTTAATATCCATTTTATTTACCTCCCTTATACCACATATATAACGTTAACATCAATATCGGATATTGGAGATGCTGATGCATATTTAAAAGTTAAAGATCCAGAAGATTTACTATAGCAAAAAATATCAGCACTCGCATAGTTAGAGCGATTTATCAATGTTGGTACGGGTTGGCATATAACAATTGCACTAGCGGTCATATTACTAATACTTACTATTTGGGAAGCACTTATCCAACTGCCTGAATACAAGGTAATATCTGTTGAATATATCGACACAACATCAAACATAGAAATTCCACTATCAGACATAATAGCATCGTCGCCGCTACCGCTTATCATCAAAAAATTGCCATTATCCCCATAAGCAGGAATTGCTGATGCGGATACAAAATCATAAGTAGAAATCTCGCTGTCCGCTATACTTGAATATTCTCCCGACCCACTAATCATTAGCAAATTCCCATCTGTCCCGTAGGCAGTAATGGATGATGCCGAAATGTGGCTTAAAGCTATAGATGAAGTAGATATTTCGCTATCAATTAAAACACCGCATGGCGAAATCATAATTAAATTACTGCTGTTTCCATTAATGCTAATTTGATCAGCTATATTTGCAGAAATTAATACCCAGGATGTTCCATTATATCTAAAAATATATTCTTTATATTTTTTTAATTCACCGTTTTCAAAATCAATCAAATTCCCTTCTAAATTATATTTTTTAAGATATTTAGACCCCAAAGAGTTAATATTTAAAGCAACTGATCCTGTATTAGTTTCATTTAAAGTTAAAGAAATAAAAGCATTGGGATAATAGCCATTCAACTGTACGGCTGTTGCTTCATAATAATTTGCACTAATATACATTGCCGCTACATGGAGTAACCTCGTCTCCAATAATGAAACTAAGGACGCACTAATATTGCCTGCCCAGCTATCAATTATATTCATATTAGAAGTAGGAGAAATACCCGCTTGATCTGAGCGATATGCCAAAAATGTAGCACTTCCATCGGTTGTACTATTGTATGTTTTTAAATTCAAATTAGGTGTATTCGAAGGCATAGAATATTTATCCTTTCTAATAGATTATACTATCTAAATCTTTTAATGCCTGAGAATCCATAACCGCTAATGTTTTCCCATCATGTTCCCACAATTGATAAAATTTACCCATAGTAGGATTAGAAACAAATCTTATTCGCGGAATAATTATATCTGTTGGTTCTAATTTGTATATAACTTTCAAGCTAACTGCTATAAGCATTTTGGGAATTTTAAAAGTATTTGTAATATTCAAAAGTTGTTTCATAATAAATGAAAACACAGGGTTTTTTATTTTCAAATTCAATATACAATTCAAATTAAATTTTATTAATGAATTATTAACTGATATTTTTGTTTTAGGAATTTTATTATTAATAAATAATCTTAATGTTACAATTGGAGATAATAGTAACATCCTAAAATATTGCCTAAAATTTATTCTCCAGCTTGCAGTTACATTTAACCCGAAAATTGTTAATTCAAAATTGTGCTTATTCTTTATAAAAGTAATAAAGGAGTGCTGTTGAGACATAAGAACTCCTTTTAAGCGTTAGTCATGCTTACAGTAATTGCCCCTATTGCGAATTGTACTGTTGTAGATGTTTGTACGGTTTTTGGAACAGACAATGCTTCGAAATACCATATATCCGCCGCCCCTACTGTCGCACTAGCTGCTAAAAATACATGTGTTATTGTACCCCACGAAGCGATGCTTTCTGGAAATGTTATTGCAGTAGAATTACTAAGAGATGCCGCAGATGCTGTGCCCCAATTTGTTTTATTATTAACAATAGGAATTCGTGCATATGCTGTTGAAGTTGATGGCTCAGTAGCCCCAGTGCCATCAGGCTGAATTTGTGTTGTACTTAATCCCATATACATTGTGGATAAGTTTGAAAAAGCAATCGATCCAAATAAATAATCTAGAACTTTATTTGCCGTTGTTGTAGTAATTGCCATATTATTATTCTCCTTTCAAATTACGCCGATGCGTTACGCGATAAAATTACGAGCACGCCCTGCGAAGG
>DMWH01000128.1:2514-3170 GCA_003483345.1 Clostridiales bacterium
GCACTCCATTAATTGTCAATGTTGCATATTGAGGATTTCCATATGGGCTCATTACCCAATAGCAAGTAGTATTCGATAAGTCTAATGGGGCACTAGCACTATCATATACATCGAATGTTAATTCCTGAAGTGTTCCCCCGATAAACTGAAATGGTTCTAATGTATATGCTGATAAGCATTCAAAAGGATTTGACAAATTACCCTCCTTTTTTTGTTTCTTTATTTACTTCAATAGGCTGTTCTAATTTTTCTTTTTGCTCTTGCAAATCTTTTATGATCTGTTCTAACCTTGCAAAAGCATTAGCTAGAACATAAGCATTGTTTGCACCCTGAGTAGTTAATTGATTTAAAAAATTATAAGTTTCCTCTAGCAACTGTTTATTATTTTCATTTATATTATACATCATAAAATTTCCTTTTTATAATTAATTTTTAATGCGGTATTAATGCCACAACAATCCCTCTTGAGACTTTTATTTCCCAATAGGTGGATGTTATACTTTGCAAATATATAGTATTGGACACACCTTTTTCTGATCCTGAATATAGATCACTATATATGTGCACAGTTTGGAAAGAAGAAGATCCATTACTTGTTATATTTGAATAAACTCGATCTGTTACCGTAATATATCCATCATAATAATTAGTTATAT
>DMWH01000077.1:0-2036 GCA_003483345.1 Clostridiales bacterium
TTTATCAAATCAATGCCATATTTGGCAAATACCTGATAAAACCCTTTAGCCCATCTTAGTCTTTGGTTCCATGATTGTTTAAACAGGTAAGGTTGTTCATCATAAAGAACAGCACTGCCGCAATATCCGATTTTTTCTCCCTGCAATGCACTGTCTATTGTAAATTCAATATCCTCTGTGAGCAAGTGATGCTTCCACCCGTTGTTTTTGCGGATTATTTCATCGCTTACCATAAAACCCGTGCCTGATATTGCACAACCTGTATTTAATATCATCCTTGAATTATTCAGATATTTGGCTTCTCTTAAAAACCAAAGAGAATATCCTGCCGATAGCCAGTTTGTATCATAATTTTTGGAATTTCTGTAGCTGGTGATTATTTTATAACCCTTGTCAAATACTTTGTTCATTTCACTGACATAATTTTCATCCAACAAATTATCCGCATCGAATACAAAGTATCCTTCATAGCATTTATTGCTTTTTAATATATTTTTAAAGGCGTAATCAAGAGCGTAACCCTTCCCCACAAGCTGCCTATTGAATCTTTCGAATACTATTGCACCTGCTTTCTTTGCCACCGCTGCAGTATTGTCCGTGCAATTGTCTGCCACAACGTATATATCCAACAGTTCACCGGGATAGTTTTGCTTTTTTATACTATTTATTAACTGAGCAATAACAGCACTTTCGTTTCTTGCAGCTATGACCACCGCATATTTATGATTTATAGATGCATTGAAGTTTTTGCTTTTATTAAACAATGCCACAAATACGTAAAATATTTGATACGAATAAAAAACTGTAAATATAATAAATATTATTAAATTGAAAATACTTATAAACGATAACAATTNNATTTTCTACCGTGACTATAAACATTTCCATTATAAAAATCAATTAAGTATTCCTTAAATATGTTTTAAATATACCTTAACCCTAATTGTGCAATTTCATGACTACTGTACTTACTTGGTTTATAATGTTATTAATTTACGTTAAAGTAATTTGTGAAAGTAGTTTTATTGTTTCAATAATATGCTTTTTTATGCTTTTATCGTCTGCCTTAATTTTCCTAATATTAGTCTTGCAAATATCAAAGAAGGTTGAAATGAATTGACACTTTCGTATTAATCAATTATACTATAGGTAATAAAAATAAATTGGGAGTGTAAAACAAAAATGGATGATGACGGTATAAGTCAGGTCGCGATATTAATAATTGTTTTATTGATATCTGCATATTTTTCAGCTTCAGAGACTGCTTTTCAAAAATTTAACAAATCGAGAATGAAAAACTTGGCATCTAATAATAAGAAAGCAGCATTGGTTTTGAAGCTGGATGATGATTATGACAACCTTATGTCAACTATAATAATTTTTAAAAGTATCGTTAATGTTACAGCTGCATCATTGGTTATCTTTATTTTTTCAAAAATGTTTATTAACAACGAAATCTTAATTTCAACCGTACTTGCAATTTTTTTCATAATTATTCTAGGCGAATTAATTCCAAAGGGCTTGGCTAATATAGCTCCTGAGAAAGCAGCAATGTTTTCTGCTCCTACAATGAGCATTTTTTTGCAAATTTGTTCTCCGGTCAATTTTCTTCTTGCAATATGTAAGGAAATGATTTATAAAGGTTTTAAAGCTGAAGTTCAACCTTCTGTTTATGAAGATGAATTGCGAACCATGCTGGATGAGGTAGAAAATGAAGGAGTAATAAATAAAAATGAAAGTGATTTAATTCGCTCGGCAATTGAGTTTAATGAAACGGTGGCAGAGGATATTTATACCCCAAGAATTGATATTGTAGGTGTTGAAGAAAATGAAAGCTTGGAGTCAATAAAGGAAAAGTTTATATTGAGCGGTTATTCCAGGCTCCCTGTATTCTCGGGAGACATGGACAATATTATAGGTGTACTTCATGAAAAAGATTTTTACCAGGGTTTAAACAGGAAAGAAAAAGATATTAAAAAACTTATTTCTAAAACCATTTTTATTACACCAAACAAGAAAATATCAGAGCTTTTAAA
>DMWH01000077.1:2126-3671 GCA_003483345.1 Clostridiales bacterium
AAAATCGGAGATGACAAATACTTAGTATCCTGCAATGCTGATATTGATGATATGTTTGAGCTGCTTGGCGTTGAGATTGATGAGGAGCTTGATATTACTACGGTTAACGGTTTTATAACAATGTTGTTTGAGGGTATACCGGAAGAAGGCGGGAGGATAGTTTATAAAGATTTAGACATTACGGTTACAAAGGCAGAAGCAAAAAGGGTACTTGAAATTCAGGTAGAAAGGATTAAAACTGAAGAATCTCTACATTAAAATAAATATGAATTAATAATAAAGACAGACATATTAATTAATATGTCTGTTTGATTTTTTTGTTGATCAGTTTCTTTTACCAATTATTAAGGCAGGAAGGATATTATGAATAAANNCCGGAAACAGTTACAAATGTTCTTTTTTTTGAAATAGAAAAGTCAGTCGAACTGATATTAAATTTATTACCCATCATGGCATTTTGGACCGGTTTAATGCGTATAGTGGAAAAAACAAATATATTAAACAAATTATCATCTTTTTTAAAGCCCTTGGTCAGATATTTGTTCAAAGATGTACAAAATGACGCTAATGCCGTAAATGCAATTTTAATGACATTGGCTGCCAATCTGTTTGGAATAGGGAACTCTGCCACCGCTTTTGGTATTAAAGCGATGCAGGAAATGCAGAAGAGCAATTTAAATAAAAAAACAGCTACAAAGGCCATGTGCATGTTTTTGATAATCAATGTTTCTTCGATTCAGCTTATACCATTGAATGTTATTAAATTAAGAGCTGATTCAGGCTCCGTGGCTCCTTCGGAAATTATGGTGCCTACTTTGCTTGTAACTGCATTTTCAACCATGGTTGCAATAATATTTGCCAAGTATTATGAAGGGAAAGAATTATGAATATATCAGATTTATTTTTGCCTATACTGATAGGTTTGATATTGTTTTACGGAATAATAAAGGGTGTAGATGTATATTCTGCATTTGTTGAGGGAGCAATAGACGGCGCAAAGTCGGCTCTGAAAATATTTCCTTATATATTAGCAATCATATTTGCAATAAATCTATTTATACAATCAGGAGCTGAATCTTTTATTGTAGATATACTTACGCCTATAACTTCATTTATAGGATTTCCGACTGAACTATTATCGCTGTCAATTATTAAACCCTTGTCCGGAGGAGGTTCATTCGGTGTATTTCAAACAATACTAGATAATTACGGAGCTGATTCATATATAGGAAGAAGCGCATCAATAATTATGGGCTCATCGGAAACAATATTCTATATAACAGCGGTTTATTTCGGCTCGGTCGGTATTTCCGATTACAGATATACAATAAAGGCGGGGCTTCTATCACATGCAGCAACAATCTTTGCTGCCCTGCTTGTTTGTAAATTAATGTTTTAAAATCTTTGAGCTCTCATAAAACAAGTCTTGCCAAAATGCAAAAATCCCGGATAATAAAAACACATCGCCGACACTTATAGTCTTTGGAAAAGGATAGGGAGGATATAATGTAATTATATCACAAAGAAATTTTAATTTTGTTTCTT
>DMWH01000077.1:3677-4550 GCA_003483345.1 Clostridiales bacterium
TAAACAGGCATTTTAAAATCATTTGCTGCAATTGCCGCAAAATTAAATAAGGCACCTAAAAAAAACAACATCATGTAAGACCTTTTAATGTTTAGCAATGAAATATAAAGAAGTCCAAAATAAATGACCCAATTATGAGATAAAATTCTAAGCAAGGTTACGTTTGTGTATTTGTTAAACAAAAATTCAGCAGCAATTTTGATTACTGCCGCCAATATTAATACCTTATAGCCTCTGATTTTTATATTGTATCTGTCAAAATCAAAGTCTCTTTTTTTTATCAGTAAAACTACAATTGCTGTTATTATTGATAGTAAGGAAAAAAATATAATTTCAAAATACATGTTCAACCTTCTCTTCAGCTATTTTAAAGAATGCTTTCTTCAAAGCGATTGTCGCATCATCTACAATATCAGGGTTAAATTGTGTACCCTCATTATTTTTGATTTCTTGAAGAGCAGATTCAAGACTTAAAGCACTTCTGTAAGGTCTGTCTGTTGTCATAGCATCAAAGGAATCGGCAATGGTCAGTATGGACGTTTCTAATGATATATTGGAATGGCATAATCCGTCAGGGTAGCCCTTTCCGTCATTTCTTTCATGGTGATGTCGTATTATATCTGTAATATTTGATAAATAGCTTAAATCTGCAATTATTGTTGCTCCGATTTCCGGATGAGATTTAATCTTTTCACACTCTTCTTTTTTTAATTTTCCCGTTTTATTCAGAATATTTTTGTCTATACCGATTTTACCTATATCATGAAGCAAGGCTGCGCTTTTTATTAAATCAATCTTGCTCTGAGGCAGTCCCACCTGTCTTGCTATTGCTTCCGCATATGCACTTACACGCATGGAGTGTCCGCTTGTGTA
>DMWH01000021.1:0-1094 GCA_003483345.1 Clostridiales bacterium
TAATGGGAGTTTGTGTATATTTTCTAGGTTTCTGGAATGCACCTCCTTATGTTTTACTGCCGATGCAAATATTCTTCGGTTTTGGGTTATATGTTCTTTTAGCTAAAGTTATTAAGATAGAAAGTATGACGTACATCACAGGTCTATTATATAAGCGACTGATTAACAGAAGAAAATATTAAAATCAAAGAGGGAAAATAATGGCTTATATTTCAGAACATGAGATTAATAAAATAGGATTAAAATCATATGGTAAGAATGTGTTGATAAGTGATAAGGCTGTTTTTTATTATCCAGAAAATATATCGATAGGGAATAATGTTCGAATTGACGATTTCTGCGTTCTAGTCGGTAATATAATTATAAAAGACTATATTCACATGGCATTGTTTTCGTGCTTATTGTCAAACAAAAATTCTTTTATTGAAATGAATGATTATTCTGGTATTTCATATCAATCCATAATTTTTACTAGTACTGATGATTTTAGCGGTCAATTTTTGACAAATCCAACAATTCCAAATATGTTAAGAAATGTAAAATCAAAATCAATTACTATAGGAAAACATTGCCTTATTGGAGCTGGTTCGTTAGTTTACCCTGGTGCTAATATGGGAGAAGGTGCGGCGTTGGGTGCAAAAAGTTTTTTAACACTGCCGGCAAAGCCATGGAAAATATACTTAGGAAATCCTGCTTATCCAATAAATGAAAGAGATAAAAAACTACTTGTTCTTGAAGAAGAACTTAAATCCATTCAGAAACAGAAATTATAAACAACAAATTATAAATTTTAATAGACCTTGAAATATTATATCACATAAAATATAATAAATATTAATAATAAAAATTTAATATTAATTTATACGTTAAATATGTTTATAAATATATTTATTAAAGTTGTTTTAATTATTTTTTAAATTAATTATAACTAAGATGCAATTCATACACTAAATATTAATACTTAAAAATTTATTTAAATGTTAACAGTAATATTTCTTGGGGGGATAATATGTCAAATATGATCGATCTTATATACGAAGCCATTGATGAACTCAACGAAACTTTGGATACTCCAATTGAAAAAAGTGATTGCA
>DMWH01000021.1:1130-3224 GCA_003483345.1 Clostridiales bacterium
GATGAAAAATATAATAAAACGATCACACTTGCCAGCGAAAAAGCCTTTTCTAGGAGTTCAAGCCCATTTAGAACAGTAAAAACACTAGCCGAATATGTAGAAGAGCTTTTCTGTGAGGAACAATAAGCGATGGTCGACTATCCTGTTACATTAATTACGGGTACTAGAAAAGGGATAGGTAAATACTTAGTTGAACATTATGTGAAGCTTGGGCACAATGTTGTTGGTTGCAGCCGTAGTGCTCCAGATTGGGAAATGGATGGTTACAAACACTACTTAGCAGATGTTTCTGATGAAAAAGCAGTAATAAATATTTTTTCTAATATCCGAAAAGATTACGGCAAACTTGATATCCTGATCAACAACGCAGGAATTGCTTCGATGAACCATGCCATCCTAACTCCAATAAGCAGCGTCCACAACGTTCTTAATACAAATTTTGTCGGGACATTTCTTTTCTGCAGAGAGGCCGCAAAACTCATGCAAAAATACAAGTATGGCAGGATTGTTAATTTTTCTACGGTAGCAGTCCCCTTGAATCTAGCTGGAGAAGCGGTCTATGCTGCATCTAAAGCAGCAATAGTATCTTTGACAAAGACTCTTGCGAGTGAATTTGCAAAATGGGAGATTACCGTAAATGCTGTCGGACCTACTCCAATCGAAACAGACCTTATACGCAATGTCCCGGAACAAAAAATGAATGAATTGCTGAGGAAGCAAGCTATAAGTAAAATGGGATCCTTTTCTGATGTCTCAAATGTAATTGACTTTTATATAAAGCCCGAAAGTAGTTTTATTACCGGACAAGTGATCTATCTTGGAGGTGTATTTTAATAATGCACATAGATTTCTTGTTGTCAGTTTTTGAAGATTGTAAAAAAGATGAAGCGATAGTATGGAGAGGCGGAGCATATTCATACAAATGGCTTATTGATTCAACAAAACAATGGATAGAACAACTTCATGAAAACAAAATTAAAAAAGGTTCAATTGTTGCAGTGCATGGCGATTTTTCGCCTAATTCAATAGCTTTAATTTTGGCACTTATACACAACAATAATATCGTTGTTCCCTTAACGCAGTCAGTTGCTGCAAACAAAGACAGGTTTCTGGAAATAGCGGAAGTTCAGTATTCAATATCTATTGATGACTATGACAATGCTTCATATGAGAGCATTGATAAAATTGTTACGAAGGAACTATTAATTAAATTGCAACATAAAAAAATGCCGGGTCTCGTACTGTTTTCAAGCGGCTCAACAGGAGAACCGAAAGCAGCTGTTCATGACTTTGTTGCGATATTGAATAAGTACAAAATACGGAAACAAAAGAAAAGAATGCTGACGTTTCTTCTTTTTGATCATATCGGAGGAGTTAATACTCTCTTTTACATTTTGTCAAACGGCGGCTCCATTGTTACTGTACAAGACAGATCTCCTGACGAAGTACTTGGCGCTGTTGAAAAATACAAAGTCCAAATCTTGCCCACTTCTCCCAGTTTTCTGAACATGATACTTTTAAGCGAGGCATATAAGAGATATGACCTATCGTCTCTCGAAAGAATAACATATGGAACGGAAACAATGCCAGAAAGTACATTACGAGCAATAAACAGAGTCTTTCCACAAGTCATGTTGCAGCAGACCTATGGTCTTTCAGAGGTTGGTATACTTAGTTCCCAATCGAAGTCTTCAGATTCACTTTGGGTCAAAATTGGTGGAGAGGGTTTTAAAACAAGGGTTGTTGACGGAATGTTGCAGATAAAAGCAGAGTCAGCCATGCTTGGATATTTGAATGCACCCAGCCCATTCACTGATGACGGTTGGTTCATTACAGGTGACGAAGTTGAAATAGAAGGAGATTACTACTTAATTAAGGGCAGACGTTCGGAAATAATCAATGTCGGCGGCCAAAAAGTTTATCCTGCAGAAGTCGAGAGCGTAATATTGCAGATGGACGGTGTTCTTGATGCTGTAATAACAGGAGAGAAAAATCCAATACTAGGAAAAATAGTAACGGCTAAAGTTCATCTTGCAGACGAAGAGGAAACGGTAAAAGATTTTACCAGAAGAATGAAAATATATTGCAAGGACA
>DMWH01000037.1:0-2796 GCA_003483345.1 Clostridiales bacterium
TTCATGAGCTTTTATTTTATTGTAATTGTGCTGCTTATCATTCCCATCCAACAGGTATAGGTAATAGTACCTGCTTGTGTAGGAGTAAATTCTATTACATTTTCACCTATTTCAAGTTTTTGCTGCTTCCCATATGCCGGAATAATTAATTCGTTGTTACAGCCATTTAGTTTTCCTTCTTCAACAACTATAGTCCATTTCAAAGGAACACCTGCATAGACGTTAATAGGTTGATATCTTCCGGGTTCAAGATTTGTTGTTACAGTCTGATAACCATCTTTTATAACAGCATCAGCGTTCTTATTGTCTTTAGATAAACTTATCCCCATAGGTGACAATATTGCTTCAGATACATTAATACCTGACAGCAATAAGCCTCTGTTTCCCATAACTACACCCAATATTATAACTAAAACCGATGTGATTTTCATCATCTGTTTAGTAAATTTCAAG
This sequence comes from Clostridiales bacterium, assembly GCA_003483345.1. GTDB lineage: Bacteria > Bacillota > Clostridia > Tissierellales > Sedimentibacteraceae > Sedimentibacter. Next base: position 454 of record DMWH01000037.1, read on the forward strand.
CTTATTAATGAGCTGAATGCACCAAATGCAAACATTAATGGGACAGTACCCAGACTAAAAATAAACATGGATAAAGCTCCCGTTAAAAAGCTTCCTGTTCCAAGAGCATATATTTGCATGGCCTGCAAAGGACCGCAAGGCATAAATCCATTAAGTAATCCTACTATAAATGCTCCATTACCGTTTTTCTTGCTGTCAATTTTATCGGTTATACTCTTAGGCAGGCGGGGCATGAGTTTTCTTAACGCAGGCGTAATATTTAGCATATTAATACCCATGACGATCATGAAAGCACCTGCAATAAGCGAAATTATTGATTTACCTTTAAGTGATAAACTAAAAACAGAACCAAGGGCACCGACTATTCCTCCAAGAATTGTATAGGATATAACCCTTCCAAGATTATATAAAAAACCCGGCTTTAGTTTACTTGATACATTGTTTTCGCAATCACCGCATCCGGCACATTGTGACAAACTAATACCCCCGCACATTGTAATACAGTGTATTGACGTAAACAGTCCGGCTATAAAAAGCATTCCGTAACCCATGCTTTGAGTAATTTGCGGTAAAAAGTTAAATCCGACAGTATTTTTAATAATTATATACAATCCGGCAATTATTAATAAAATTAAAAAGGTTGATGTATTAGATGAATCTTCTTCAATTTCATCATAATCATATACAACTTCATATCCTGTTTTTTCAATGGTGTCATAAATAGTATTTAAATCTCTTTTATCGCTATTGTATATAATTTCTGCCATGGATGAAGCAAAGCTTACTTTAACGGAATCAACACCATCTAATTTTTTTAATGCCTTTTCTATTTTATACTCACAAGCCGTGCAGGTTAATCCGCCTAATTTTATTGTTATTTGCTCTAATGAGTTTTGCATAATATACCTTATCTCCAATTTGCAAAAATAACTTCAGCTTCGGCAAATAAGTCTTTAGGAATTGTTATTGTTGTATCGGTTACTTCTTTCATATCATCAAGTATGGGAACCGGGTTACATCCACCCCTTGTCACTTCAACATCATCCAATTTAAACCTGTTGCCGCAGTTTTGACAAATCAGGTAATCTCCTTGCTGAACATAATATCCTCTGCCTGATGAATAGCAAACCTGGCAAGTATTAAATGCAGTTCTTATTGTCCCGTCTGATGCTTTTACCGCCAATACTTCAATATAAGTGTCAAGCTCATCATAACCATAGAATGATGCGATTTCAGTTATATCTGAAGTTTGAATAACCATATCTCCATTTTCATCGGTTGCTGATATGGCGGTTGGTTTTGAGTTTTTCGCTATTTCATCATCTTTTCCGGAATTTAAAAAGGTGAATGCTGCTATACCAATAATTATAACAGCCACAACACCTAATACTAAATTATTGTTTTTCTTAACTTTTTTTGTTTTATTAGCTTTCATATCGGGTTCCTTTCCATATTAATTTGAAAAATTATAAAAAAACTTTATGAAGATTTTGTGAAGATATGTTACTTTATTCTTTATGCATCTAATATCAACAATGTAAAATTGTATTGATTATTTAATAAATTTAATGTAAAATGAAATAAATAAGCACAACCCATAGGAGGAATAAAGTTAATGAAGACATATAACGCAGACAAAATCAGAAACGTAGCCCTGCTTGGCCACAGTAGCTGTGGCAAAACTACAATTACAGAAGCTCTTTTGTTAAATACAAAAGTAACAAACAGAATGGGTAAAGTAGAAGACGGAAATACTGTATCCGATTTTGATAAAGAAGAAAAGGAACGTCAAGTTTCAATTGGAACATCAGTAATACCGATTGAATACAAAGATACTAAAATTAATTTCTTAGATACTCCCGGATATTTTGACTTCGTTGGTGAAGTTTATGGAGCACTTAGGGTTGCAGACAGTGCAGTATTAGTTATCGATGCCAGCTCCGGAATAGAAGTAGGAACAGAAAAAGCATGGAAATACTTAGAGCAAAGAAATATGCCTCGAATAATATTCATTAATAAATTAGACAAAGAAAATATCAAGTTTGATGAACTGCTTGATAATTTAAGAGATACATTTGGCAAGAAAGTAATTCCGTTTACTCTACCCATAGGCAAGGGAGAAAATATTGACGGATATATGGATATATTGAAAGGACAAAGCTATATAGATTCAAAACCGGTTGAAACATTCCCGGACACAGCGGCAAAGGCGGAAGAATTAAAAGCAATTCTAATGGAATCCGTAGCCGAAACAGATGAAGAATTACTTGAAAAATACTTTGAAGGCGAAGAATTTACTGAAGAAGAAATTCAAACCGGATTAAAAAAAGCAGTATTAGAAGG
>DMWH01000037.1:2896-3903 GCA_003483345.1 Clostridiales bacterium
TTATATAAGGTAATGTCAGGAAAGATGAAAAAAGATACGGATGTTTATAATGCAAACACCGGTGATACTGAGAGAATAGGCAGCGTATTTTCCTTAAGAGGAAAAGAGCAATTAGAAGTTTCTGAAGTTGAAGCAGGTGATATAGGTGCAACTTCCAAGCTTCAGTATTTTAAAACCGGTGATACTATTTCATTAAAGACTGCTCCGGTATCTTATGATAAAATTGATTTTCCGAAACCTTGCTACTTTATGGCAGTTAAAGGGAAGACAAAAGACAGTGACGAAAAAATCGGCACGGGACTTCAAAGACTTAACGAAGAAGACCCGACGTTCTCAATAGAAAGAAATATTGAAACTAAAGAGCTTATAGTAGGCGGACAGGGAAACATTCAGTTGGATGTACTTGCCAGCAAGCTTAAGAATAACTACAAGGTTGATGTTGAACTCAGTCCACCGAAGGTTGCATACAGAGAAACAATTAAAGGCAAATCAGATGTTCAGGGAAAACACAAAAAACAATCAGGCGGCGCAGGCCAGTATGGAGATGTTCGTATCAGATTTGAGCCATCTCAGGAAGAATTTGAATTTACTGAAGAAATTTTCGGAGGATCAGTACCGAAAAACTATATCCCGGCAGTAGAAAAGGGACTTAGAGAATCACTTGAAAAAGGTGTATTGGCAGGATGTAAAGTTGTTAATGTTAAAGCAACATTGTATGACGGCTCTTACCACGAAGTTGACTCAAACGAAATGGCTTTTAAAATTGCAGCATCATTAGCATTCAAAAAAGGTATGCTGGAAGCAAAACCTATATTGCTTGAGCCCATTGCAAAGGTTGAAATCAATATTCCCGATGAGTACTTGGGAGATATAATGGGTGATATGAACAAGAGAAGAGGAAGAATTCTCGGTATGGAACAGCAAGCGGACGGAAGCCAGCTGGTAAAGGCAGAAGCTCCAATGGCAGAAATGTACACATATGCAATCGAGCTTAAGTCCATGACTCA
>DMWH01000018.1 GCA_003483345.1 Clostridiales bacterium
ATAAGTAAATGTGCTTCATCAGTAAACAACTCATCATATAAATCAGTCGCAAAAGCCTCTAAATCTTGCTCGGTCGGAAAATGAGAACCATTAATCGTATCCGTCAAATATAAATATGGCTGAACTCCCGTTTCATTGTAAAAATGTTTTAAGCCGCTGATAAGTTTTGTTTCATTATTAATCCAACCCAGGCGATCCGTATAGTACTCCGTTTCATTTACAGACCCCTTTGGGAGCGGATCTCTTTTAACAGATGAAAAAGTAATGTCGCCGCCGCCGCTTGAGTTCATGGAGCCCCATAATGAAAAAATTACAATAAAAATAACCGCAATCACAATTAAAACAACAATTAATGTAACGCATCCGCAGCCTCCGCCACCGCTTGACCTCTGCGGTCTACCGCCGCCGAATCCTCCGCCCATGGGGATTCTGGGACCAAATACCGGACCAAATCCGGTACCGGTACTTTTACTGCTGCCAAATATTCCTCCGCTGCTTGAGCCTCTGAATGAGCCGCCGCTGCGTCCACCAAATGAGCCGCCGCTGCGTCCGCCAAAAGACCCGCCGCCACGGCTACCGCCAAATGAACCTCCCCCGCGACTACCGCCAAATGAGCCGCCTCCACGGCCGCCGCCGCCGAATGAACCTCCGCCTCTAGCCAATGAAATCTCCTCCAATTATATCAAAGATACTGTATTAATTTTTATCATAATCATCAAGAAAATTACGGTACACATTCCCTTTTCGATAGCCGATAATTGTATCTAAATTCACATTGTGAATGCTCTTAAATATATTTGTATCGATATTCGGATTGATTTGTCTTAACTTATTTATTAATATTTTCATTTCCTGCCTTTTAGAACCTGTACCCTCAGCCTTAATTCTTTCCGTAATGCGGCAGGCACATTGAATAAACTGCAAATTATTGTATCTTTTCCAAGCAATTATATCATCTTCCCGGACTTTATACATAGGTCTTATCAGCTCCATACCCTCATGATTTGTACTGTGAAGTTTGGGCATCATTGTTTTTATTTCTGCAGCATAAAATAAGCTCATTAGAACTGTTTCAATTACATCGTCAAAATGGTGACCTAAGGCTATTTTATTGCAGCCTAATTCTCTTGCATTTCTGTACAAATAACCTCTTCTCATTCTTGCGCATAAATAACACGGGGTTTCTTCAACTCTGTATACTATTTCAAATATTGGTGTATTAAAAATTTTTATTGGGATATTTAATATTTCTGCATTTTCAATGATACGTTTTTTGTTAGCATCATTGTATCCCGGGTCCATTACCAAATATTCTGTTTCAAACTGAATTTCACTGTATTTTTGAAGTTGCTGCATGCATTTAGCCATAAGCATTGAATCCTTGCCGCCTGATATGCACACTGCAATTTTGTCATTGTCTTGGATTAATTTATATTCTTTTATTGCTGATATAAATTTTGCCCATATTAATTTTCTAAACCTTTTTGTGATACTTCTTTCAATTTCCTCATATTTATCCATTTTGTCCTGCTTAATAATATGATAGTAATAATAATAGTTATACTCTATTATATTAACATAATCTACATAAAACAAGATATTTTTATATTGCATTTCATGAAAATGTTTGCTATCCTAATATTGGATTTAGGGGTTAAATACTTTTTAAACAAGGAGGATTTATGGGAATAGCTCACGAGGTGGATTATAAGATTTACGGAGACGATATTCAGTTTGTAGAAATCGGTCTCGATTACGGAGAAACTATCGTTGCAGAGCCCGGAGCAATGATGTACATGGATTCAAGCATTGAAATGGATACTATGTTTGGAGATGGAAGTGAAAAAAGCAAGGGCTTTAAGGGAATGTTGGCAACAGCAGGCAAAAGGGTTCTTACCGGAGAAAATTTATTTACTGCAACATTTACTAACACGAGTATTGATAAAAAGGTAGTTGCTTTTGCAGCACCCTATCCCGGAAAAATAATACCTGTTAATTTGCCTGATTACGGCGGACGGCTTATTTGTCAACGAGATGCCTATTTATGTTCTGCAAAAGGGATTGAAATAACCATTGCATTCCAGAAAAAAATCGGTGCAGGACTTTTCGGCGGTGAAGGATTTATAATGCAGAAATTGGTTGGAGATGGTTTTGCATTCCTTCACGCAGGCGGCACAATTGTTAAAAAGGAATTAGCTTCAGGAGAAATGCTTAAATTAGATACAGGATGTTTGGTGGCATTTACTGAAGGAGTAGACTATGATGTTCAATTTGCAAGCAATGTAAAAAGTGCCTTGTTTGGAGGTGAAGGTTTATTCCTGGCTACATTAAGAGGTCCCGGAACTGTATGGATGCAGTCATTGCCATTCAGCAGAATAGCTGACAGAATTTATTCGGCAAGCAGAAAAAGCGGCGGAGGCGGCTCAAAAGGAGAAGCAAGTTTACTTGGAAATATTGGAATAGGTAACTTATTCGGTGGTGATTAAAGATGCCCTAACCCTATTTGTTAGAGGTATGGGGATACACATTTTTTCTGAAGGTGCTCA
>DMWH01000154.1 GCA_003483345.1 Clostridiales bacterium
CATGAGTATCAGATAAACAGGTTTACATTGGATTCTTCGGCATCACCCAAATAAGTGCCTACTCCTGCAAATTCAACACCATCTATTAATTCTTCTTTTGTAATGCCCATTACATCCATTGACATGGTGCAGGCAATCATTTTTACACCGTTAGCCATTGCCTTTTTAATCAAATCTTCCAATGAATCGATATTTTTATCCTTCATTACTTTTCGCATCATAGCTGTTCCCAATCCGCCCATGTTCATTTTTGAAAGTTTTAGTTTGTTAACTCCTCGAGGCATCATTTTGCCGAACATGGTATCAATGAAAGGTTTTTTAGCATTTTGCTTCTCGGTTTTTCTTAAAACATTAAGTCCCCAGAATGTGAAAAACATAGTAACCGGTCTTCCCATTGCTGCAGCACCGTTTGCAATAACAAAGGATGCCAGAACTTTATCCATGTCGCCGCTGAATACAATTATGGTTTTACCGTCATTAGACGGTTGAAGTCCTGTTTTTTCTAAAGCTGTTTCAGCTTTTTTATTGTCTATTCCTTTTTGCAAATATACAATATTATTTTTACCATCCTTTTCTATTTTTAGAAGGGTATTGCCTGTTCTTCTGCTCCATGCTTCAACATCTTTAGCAAATCCTGAATCTGTTGCGGATACTTGAACAATATCCCCATCGTTTGCATTTTTCATTGTTTCATATACCTTCATAATGGGCCCCGGGCACTGTAATCCGCTGCAATCCACTTGAATAGATGATTTAATTTTTACTGTTGTATCTGTTTTCTTTTCATCTGTATTGCTTACTATTAAAGCGTCACCGTTATTTTCTCTTCCGTCTTCGTTGAAATAGTTGTAATAAACAGATTTATAAAAGTTTGTTCCTGCAGGATAAACTAAAACATTTTTAAATCCATTTTCCATTAAAACCCTGGCTGCATTGTATGAGCGAACCCCTATAGAGCAAAGTATAATTATGTTATCATCTTTATTTAATTCGTTAATTCTGCCACGAAGCTGGCCCAAAGGAATATTTACGGTTCCGGGTATATCAAATACCATGTGCTCCGCTTCCTCTCGTATGTCAAGCAATGTGTACTCGTTTTGTTTTGAAGGGTCAATATCATTCCACTTGCTGAATTTAACCTTGTTTTTAATAATATTCTCAGCCACAAATCCAAGCATATTGACAGGGTCCTTAGCTGAGGAATATGGAGGTGCGTAAGCAAGTTCAAGCTCTTTTAAATCATAAATACTGCCCTTCAGACCAATTGTTGTCGCAATTGTATCAATTCGTTTATCAACTCCGTCCTCTCCTATAATTTGGGCACCGAATATTTTTTGTCCGTCTGTTGAAAATATTAATTTTAATATCATTTCAGCAGATTCAGGATAATAACCTGCATGAGATTTTTGTGATATAATTGCTGTATAATAGTCCTTGCCTTCAACCATTCCCATCCTATTTAGAGTTTTTTCATTGGTACCTGTCGATGCAACGGTTAAATCAAAAACCTTGGCCACTGAAGTTCCCTGGGTACCTTTATATTCTTCTTCAGCACCATAAATATTGTTGGCGCATATTCTTCCTTGCTTGTTGGCAGGACCTGCAAGGGCAATCATTGCTTTGCCTTTGTTTATAAATTCTTCAACCTCAATAACATCACCGATTGCATATATACTTGGATCGGATGTTTTCAGATATTTATCTACAATTATTCCGCCTCTTTGATTAACTTCAAGGTCTGCTTCTTTTGCCAGTTGACCGTTTGGGCGGACACCGATGGACAATATAACCATGTCTGCTGTTAAGGTTCTGCCGCTTGCCAATGTTATGGTTATTACGCCGTCATTGCTTTCGAATTTAGATACACCATCTCCTAAAATCAACTCAATATTATTTGATACCATGTTTTCATGTACTAATTGTGCCATTTCATAATCTATAGGAGCCATAACCTGGTTCATTGCTTCGGCAACAGTTACATTTAATCCTGCAGCCGCAAGATTTTCTGCAACCTCAAGCCCTATGAAACCACCCCCTATTACAAGAGCGTTTTTAGGTTTCTTTTCATTTATGAATTTTATTATATTATCTGTATCGGGCACAGTCCACAAGGTAAAAATACCCGGTGAATTAATTCCTTCAATCGGCGGTTTTAAGGGCGATGAGCCCGTGGATATAATCAAGGTATCATAGCTTTCAGTATAAATTTCGCCGGTTTTTAGATTCTTAACATCTAGGGTTTTGCTCTCTCTGTTAATTGAAATAACTTCAGACTCTACACGCACGTCAATATTATATTTTTTTGACATAGCTTCGGGAGTCTGCAACAATAAGGATGACCTTTCTTTTATAACTTTTCCTATATGGTAAGGCAAACCGCAATTTGCATACGATATATAAGGCCCTTTTTCAAACATTATAATTTTTGATGTTTCATCAAGTCTTCTAAGTCTGGCTGCTGCGGATGCTCCTCCTGCAACACCGCCTATTATTAAAATTTTCTTGCTCATAAATCCTCCCTTATGCATCTAAAATTTGGCTTACTATTTTTTTTACTTCTTCATTTATAATTTTATAATAAATTTCCGTTCCGTTTCTTTCCGCTGAAAGTATGCCTGCTGACTTAAGTTTGGAAAGATGCTGTGATACAGTAGGCTGCGGAACATCCAAACAGCATTGAATATCGGTAACATTGCTTTCCTCTTCTTTTATAAGCATTGCCAATATGCAAAGTCTTACGGGATGTGCTATTGATTTAAACAGCTCTGCTTTTTCCGACAATACCTTTTTAACTCTTTCCTTATTGCTGAAATCTATCATTTTACCCTCCATATATTGCAATATTAATATATTAGAATATTAGCATATAATAATATAATACGCAAGAAAAACTTTATTGTTTTTAAAAAAATGGTTAATTTTATGAAATAATGGTAAAATGTAAATAAGAACATTAATAATGAGGAGTACTATGGAAATTATAACATCTTATGAAAATTTACAAGAGCTTATTGAAAAGAACGATATGGTAATGATTTATTTTGGAAGCAAGACATGCTCGGTATGTAAATCCATGACACCTAAAGTGGAGAATATGATTAAAAGATATCCTAATATTTATGCAATAATGGTTGAAGCGGATAAGAGTTTAGATATATCTTCCAAATTTAATGTGTTTACCGTGCCGGTAATACTATTATATATTGAAGGTAAAGAAACAATCAGGGAAGTAAGAATAATAAGCTTGGATAATTTAGAACAAAAAATTGCAAGGTATTGCCAGATATTTTATGTTCATTAATTTCAATATTCAGTATGGTTAATCATATCATTTGAGAAATGAAAGCTTAGATATAGTGAAGTCAATTATTCGGTAATTTCTCCGGTTAGCATATGCTCAGATTTCATCAATTCATCTATACTTTGGCCCCTCAGCCATTCATTCATTTCTTCAATACTAAAAATGAGTGGCATTCTGCTGTGTATGTGGGAAACCGAATCATTGGAATTTCGTGTTATAATGGTATAGTAAATATCAATGTTTTCATCAAACAAGCTCAATTGCTTGTTTTTATTTGCAGCTATATTGTATAATCCGGCCATATAAATATTGGAGCCGGGTTTATTTATTTTATATTTATGCTTGCCTTTTTCTTCCTGCTTCCATTCATAATAAAAAGAAGCAGGNNAGTGTTTCAGCTCTTGCATTAATTATTACACCCTTGCCGTCCCACTTTGGAAATCCCCATTTAGCTAAGAGAGGCTTTATTTTATTATCATCCTCTATATAAATAGGGGCAATGTTTGTAGGAAAAATTTCACCGCTTTTAAAATTCTCATAAATATTTCTTTGTGCCTCTTCTAATATTTTCTTGAATTCTTCATTATCAATATCAATGTAATATCTTCCGCACATATTATCCTCATTTAAATATTTTCAGAGTGAATTTTTTTGAATATATTTATTGTATCGAATACACTTTCATGAACAACCGATTTAACGTCAAATTTAAGCAATTTAAATGTAGTTTGAAGTAAAAAGCCTATGCTGAAAACATAAATAACCGTTCCAAGCCCAACCTTAGCTCCCAATATCCAGCCTATAAACAAAACAGTTGCTTCAATGGAGCCTCTTACTATACCTATTGGAATATTAGAAAATTTTTTCCCTAAACCAATCATTAAAGAATCCCTGGGTCCTGCTCCAAGACCCACACCAATATATAAATATGAAGCTATGCATGCTAATATTTGGCCTGTTACAAGCATTAATACACCTGTGAAAAAATTTTGCATATATGGTATTATTTTTGAATCAATAATTAAATCAGAAAAGAATCCTATCAATATGGCGTTTAAAATTGTCCCGAACCCGATTTTTTCTTTTAATAGAAAAAATAATGCTATTACAATTGTAATACCTATAAGAATCGATACATTACCGTAAGATATTCCCGTTACTTTACTGATGCCTATTGCAAAGGCATCCCAGGGAGCAAGTCCAATATTGGCATAAATACATAAAACTAAACCCAAAGCATATATATAAAGACCAAATATTAATCTGATAAATTTTTTTAAATATATCTGCATAGCATCCTCCTGATTTCAATAAACTAATTTTATATGAATTTATATTAAATAACAACAAATTTTTAAATATTGTAAATAAAAGGTATACAATATGTGTGTGGATGATGTCAAAGTATCTTAATAAAACAAATATGTTATATAGCTTGTTGTTTCTTCGATTTTCTTTTTTAATATGAGCTCTGAATTGCTGTGATTTAGTACAGTATCACCAGCTGCTCCCAATTTGTCCATCATTTTTAGCAAGGTGACAACAGATATCGGTGAGTCTAAATTATCATTGGTAAAAGACATGAGTTTGTTTATGTCTTTGTTTTTTATGGCTTCCATACTTATCAAATCTTTTTTTTGAGCATCTTCCAAATTTAAATAATGGGAAAAATCAACTGAGGCAATAAACAATGTTTCGTGTAAGTTTATATTTTTATATAATTCATCCGTCAATATTTCAACATCCTCTAATTTCACCTGCTTTGTCAAAACTAAGGTAACTATCTTAATATCATTCAGATAATAGTTAATAAAGGGAATAATACTTGAGGTGGAATGTTCCATTGTTATCTTATCGTCATCTTCTGTTACAAAGTCGTATTTTAATAATTCTTTTGTTAAATTACCGTCTGTTTCTAAGACACCTCTTGGTGTTTGCCAATTGCTTAATGTCGTAAATATTTTTCCTTTATTGGTACTTTCGTGGTCGGGACCAATCAATACCACTGTTTTATATTTATTTTTTTGCACCTTTTGGAATACTTCATGAATTAAATCTTTTGCAACCAAATGATGAGGTACTATACATCCATGTATAGTACCGATATCTTGACTTGTTTCATACTCAGGAATATTAATAAAATCTGATGGATCGTAATATAAACATTCAATATTTTTTCTTCCGTCAAAAAAGTATTTTTCATGCCTGTTTTTCGCTGTATTATAAGCAAGTATACTTCCGGCAATCGTAATAAACAATAAAAATACAGTAAATACTTTAAAAAATTTATTCATTATGCACCTGCCACTTAGATTTATCCGGAATTTTATTTCACTGATAAAATTGTCTTATCAAGATAATTCAATTTAGGCTCCAAATTTTCTTTTATAACCACATAATCCACAGTATACTCTCCCTTTTGTGCAGCTTGAATATAAAATGTAATAGGGATTGCAGCAAAGTTTTGCCTGTCATAATGGAAGAAAAATCTTAATTTTTGACCGTTTTCTTCAACCCAAAACGGATTCTTCCTATCAAGCTCAATAAACCTGAAACCGGCAGGAACCACATACGTTATTTCATAATTTCCTGTTATTACATTTTTGCTAAAGGATGGCATTATGGTTACTTTAACTAAGTCGGAATGATTGTATGACATTTGGTTTTGTGTGGAATCTTTAAGACTATAGTCTATTTTTATAGAGAAATCATCGGTTTTATTTTTTTCTAAATCATCCTTATTTCCAAGTGCTTCAACCATGCATGCTATACTCCCTTTTATATTCTTAAATTTGACATCCTTAATTTTATCCTTTGGGACGGAAAAACTTTCCCTGTCAAATAATTTCAATTTATATGTTTTATCTTTACCTTCTGAATTAACAGTAACTTCTCCGAACAAATCTTTAATTTCATCTAATTTCATTATATCTCTGTTCATAATATATATTAGCTGCTCAAAGCTTGAAAGGGTAAACTTAGAAGGATTATTATAAATATATTTAAACAATTTGTCGCTTGTTTCATAATCTTTAAGCTTGCATCCCAATAGCGACAATAGTGCTGTTAATTCATAATTTTCGGAACTACTATTTTCATCTGCACCACTTTCAAAATATAAATAATTTCCGGATTCTTTAAAGCTGTTTGAAAATTCTTTATAATATTTTTTAGCCGTATTTAAGTCTCCCAATTCCGCCAAAGCTAAGGAAAGATAAATTTTATCTCTTATTTCCAATGTATTGTTTTCCAATAAATCATAAATTGTTAATAATACCGGCTCCTTATAGGTGCTTAAGCCCCAAAGAGCTGCCGGAATTTCTTCGTTGTAATCCGGATTTTGCAATATATTTTTAAAGTAAGTTTTCGACTTATACCCTATATATTCATTATCTATCAAGTTTATAAGTTTTGCGGTTATTTCAACATCAGCTGCGGAATATGTGAAAAGGCTGTATCCACCCCATGTATCGATTTCATATTTGTTGACTTCATTGATTAGTTCGTCCTCATTAAAATATAAATCGGTTTTAAAATAATCATTTATATATTTGGCTGCCAACATTGAACATACAGTTTGGTCAATCCTTTTTCCGCTGTTAGCTAAAATATTTTCNNCTGTCCAACACAGTATCTTCCGTCAATTTATAATAAGTTGTATTGTTAAAATATACGAATGAATCAAGAACATTAAATTCTTCCATTATCCCGTCTTCAAAATCCTTATAAGAAGCATAAATATATATTTCATAAGAGCCTTCATCTAATTTATCAAATGAAATATTCGTATAGTCTCCTATAATACCTGTTTCCTTATATTTCAACTCTTTACCGGTTTCTTTATTTATAATTTTAATTTCATAATTTACTTCTTCTGATTCTTTTGCTTCAGTGCCGAATACCCTTAAGGAGGCAGATATTTTATCATCCTTCAGATATTCTTTGCTCATGATTACATCTATGAAAAACGGCAAACTTGCGGTAATATTTTTTGTGCCGCTTCCTGCAAATAATTTGTCTGAAATCCCTTGATAGGTTATTCTCCAGGATGTCAAATTATCCGCTAATTTAAATTTTAATTCTCCATTGCCGTTTTTATCTGTTGTTATGGTTTTAAACACATTTGTATCCTTGAATTCATCTCTGAAATTAGTATAATCTTCTCCTCCTCCGCCCCTTTCAGCACCACTGCCATTATCCATGCTTAAATCAATATTAGACAGATAAGTAGCAACAAGTCCTGAGCTAACCCTGGCATATAAAGAATTCAAAGTATCCACTCTTTTTTCGAACAATGCAAAATATGCCTCATCTACAACGGATATATTTACATCTGCAGTAATTGGTTTATTATTTTCATCCTTTGTTTTTATACTTAATACAACTTCTTCACCGGGTCTGTATTCTTCCTTATCCGTTGTTACATCAAAGTGTATTTGCTTTTCGGTTGTATCATACAATAAAGAGCCTGTGAATTCCACCGGATACATATACCCGTTTTTATAATATATGCTGTTTAGCATTACATTCGGTATATATTCATCTTCAAATTCAAAGCTGAGATTTGTATTGTCAGTGATTTTATAATCTATAAGCCCGTTTTTCATAATTAACAGTATAAGTTTATCATAATCCGTGTTTTGAACATCTTCATGATTGTATGTGAGCTTTAAGCTTACATTGTCATTCAGTCTGTAATTATCTTTATCCTTATCCTTTTCTAAGGAGTAATACAATTTTTCATAATAACGTGAATAGTATCCTACATGTGCCCACTCTCTTACAGGACCATTCTCACTCATATATTCTGCTGAAATTTTATATGTTCTTTCAGGATTAAAATCAGGAATTTGTAAATTGCCGTATCCGTCTGTTATTTCCGTAATTTCATTAAAAACAACATTTTCGACATAGTTATATGTATAATCAACAACATTTACCTTATTTATAAAATCGTAATACTCACCTTTTTTTACCTTTTTATAATAACTTTCCGCTACGCTTACTTGTACCGTACCGCTTAAGGGATTACCCCTCAGCTTTTCATATCCGCCGAAATATTGGCTGTCATAATTGGTAATGTCTAATTCATGCAGTAATATACTTATATTTTCAGGATGCTCCACGTCATT
>DMWH01000188.1:0-1837 GCA_003483345.1 Clostridiales bacterium
GAATCCATTATCAATGCATTTCTGATAGATAATCCTACAAGCTTCGGATTTTTATCAAACAACGCAACAACTTCATAGTCAGCTTCATAAAAACCTGTATAATTAGCAATTGCCTGGCCTATGTTTCCTGCACCTACAATTATAATTTTATACTTTTTGTCTAATCCTAGTATTTTTCCAATTTCATTACGCAGATTTCCCACATCGTAGCCAAATCCCTGCTGTCCGAATCCCCCAAAGTTATTTAAATCTTGTCTTATTTGTGAAGCAGAGAAACCTGTCATTTCACTTAGTTCTCTTGAAGAAGTTTTGGTAATTCCAACTTTGTTTAATTCCCCTAAGTACCTATAATATTTAGGTAACCTTCTTATTACTGCAGATGAAATTTTTTGATGTTTATCCATATATGCTGCCTCCTATGGATATATTTTATCAATCTTGCATTTATATTGCAACACATTTTTTAACAAATATAGAGAATTTTTTAACAATCTTTATCTTTTCGCTTATAAATTCTTCAAAATAATACTTTCTATGACATTAGCAGCTTCTTCACAAGCATCACAACATTTTTCAAGTCGATTGTACGCTATTGTCCATGTCATAATATCTATGGCATTCATTGATGTAAGATGCAGCTTTCTTACAATTTCTGTATAAAGATTATCTCCTTCTTCCTCGATCTTATTGACATTTATAATTCTGCTTCGTATTTCCTTCGATTTTTTGAAATTTTTAAATTCTTTTAATGCTCCGATTAATTCTTCACAACTGCTTAAAATCAATCCGGAAAATTTTATTGCATCCTCTTTGATAACCCTTACATTGTACATATACATATGAAGCAGCACATCTTCAATACAATCTGTAATATCGTCAATTTTGTGTATCAAAAGCATAATATCTTCACGTTCAATAGGGGTAATAAATTCCTTTAAAAGCTTTTTAGTTATTTCATGACCTTCCAAATCGGCTGTATGCTCTATTTCATGCATTAATTTCATCGTTTTCTGTAAAGAATCTTTATTAAAGTCCCTCAATGTATCGTCTAAGAGCTTTGCAGCATTATAGCTGTATTCGGCTAATTTTATAAAGCCTTCAAAGTAATCTGTTTTCCTTGCCATATTTCACCTCATTAAAATATATTTATAAATAATTTCGCCATTAAATATCCGATTATTCCACATCCCGGGAATGTCAAAATCCATGTCATAACCATTTCACCGACAATTCCCCAATTTACTGAAGAAAATCTTCTTGCTGCTCCCACACCCATTATTGCAGTAGTCTTAGTATGAGTAGTGCTTACCGGTATTCCGGTCATTGAAGAAATAAACAAACAAGTGGCAGCAGCCATATCCGCAGAAAAACCTTGATATTTTTGCAACCTGCACATATCCATTCCAAC
The DNA here is from genome assembly GCA_003483345.1 of Clostridiales bacterium. Taxonomy (GTDB): domain Bacteria; phylum Bacillota; class Clostridia; order Tissierellales; family Sedimentibacteraceae; genus Sedimentibacter. The sequence goes on from DMWH01000188.1 coordinate 1,409, forward strand.
TGATTTGATTATCCTATAACCACCTATTGATGTTCCGATGCCCATAATAGCTGAGCATAATATCATCATCCATAAAGGGATTTGAAAAGTGGTTACATTTGCTTGTCCACCTGCTAAATATATACCAAGCATAAATACTCCCATAAACTTTTGTCCGTCTTGAGCACCGTGCATAAATGCCATAGCTGCTCCGCTTGCAACTTGAGCATTTGTAAAAAGGATATTGGCTTTCATCCTGCTCATTGACCTAAAAATAATCTCTACCATCCTTACAACAATCCAACCTAGGGTAAAGCCTAAAAAGGTAGATAAACCTAATCCATACAATACCTTAATCCATTCACTGCCGTTTATTCCTTGTAACCCGTTATGCAAGGCAATGGCAGCACCTGATATACCCGCTATCAGTGCATGGCTTTCACTTGTTGG
>DMWH01000188.1:1971-2799 GCA_003483345.1 Clostridiales bacterium
AGTAATAAGCAACATGGGGTTATCAGTAATCTGCATTAAATAATCCGAAAAAGATATAGCCATATTATTCTCCGTCTGCTACTCATGTTTTTATTATATATATATTGCATACAAAGATAATATACCATAGAATCCATTACTTTTCCACTACTTTTATAAAGAGTTATGTAACGCTTTAGAGATAAATTGAATATTATATTCGAAAGACTAATTTTGGGAGGATGAAATGAAAAAGTTTATTTCTCTGCTTGTTGTTATGCTGCTCATTACATCATTAGTACTTACAGGATGCAATGAAAAACCCACGGAATATCAAAAAGTACGGCTTATAGAAGTAACTCACTCGATTTTTTATACACCTCAGTATGTTGCACTTGAAATGGGATTATTTGAAAAGCAAGGTCTAAGTATTGAATTGACTAACGGCGGAGGTGCCGACAAATGTATGGCGGCCTTGGTAAGCGGCGAAGCCGATATAGCTTTTATGGGACCTGAAGCAAGCGTCTATGTCTACCTACAGGGAAGAGATGACTTGGCAGTTAACTTTGCACAGCTTACTCAACGTGATGGCTCATTTATTGTCGGAAGGGAAAAAGACGATAACTTTACCATTGACAAATTAAAAGGTCATACGATTCTTGGCGGCAGAAAAGGCGGAATGCCCTTAATGGCATTGGAATATGTATTAAAGCAAAATGGATTGACTCCCGGCGTGGATGTAAATGTAAGAACAGATGTTCAATTTGATATGATGGCTGGAGCATTTGCTTCCGGAGAAGCAGATTACACTACTTTGTTTGAGCCGTTGGCTACATCATTTGAACTTCA
>DMWH01000188.1:2850-11442 GCA_003483345.1 Clostridiales bacterium
TGCAATGGAAGTAGCTGAAGTAATTCAGCCTCAATTTGCTGATACCGATATTGATTTTTTAGCAAAAATAGTTCAGACATATAGGGATTTAGATGCCTGGAACCCTGACCTTGTGCTTGGAGAGGATGGTTATAACAGACTTATTGACATAATGAAGTTAGCAGGTGAAATTGAAGAAGGTGCTCCATATTCAGTAATACAGACACCTGAATTCGCAATAAAAGCAAAAGAAAACTACAAAAAATAACATACAAAATCCGAGGAGAATAACTCCTCGGATTTATCTTATATAAATGGCACCATTTAAATATGTTGTTCCGTTGTTTCCGGCACAATTAATTATTTCTCTATTCTATACTTCTTCATTTTCTGTTGCAAAGTCTGACGGGGTATTTCCAAATACTCTGCTGCTTTTGTTACATTTTTATTAGAAATCAATAGTGCTTCTTCAATCATTTTTATCTCCATATCTTCTAAAGAATGTTTTAATGGCTTTTCTTTACGGCTATAATTCCGCATTTTATTTATGTCTTTACTTTTTAAAACTGTTTCACCTTTTTTAACATTAAGTATTGCTGATTCAATAAAGTTTTCAAGTTCACGAACATTACCCGGCCATTCATAAGTAAGCATAAAACTTTTAACCTCTGGTGATATATGGGTTATATTTTTTTCAAAAATTCTATTGTATTTTTTAATAAAATATTCAGACAAAACTTCAATATCTTCGATTCTTTCCCTAAGTGGCATTATGTCGATATTAACAACGGAAAGTCTATAATATAAATCATTTCTAATATATTTATGGCTTAATATATCATTAGTGCATATATTCGTTGCTGCTATAATCCTCACATCAAACTTTCGTTCTATATTTTCACCTATTCTTCTAACAGCTCCGCTTTCTATTGCTCTTAATAGTTTTGACTGCAAGTAGATAGGCATACATTGAAGTTCATCCAAAAATAAAGTTCCACCGTCACATGCTTCAAATAGTCCTTTTTTATCTATAGCTCCTGTATAGCTACCCTTACTTGTACCAAAAAATATGCTTTCTAATAAATTTTCCGGAACAGCAGAACAATTTTGAGCTATAAATGGTTTGCCTTTTCGATTAGATGCATTATGTATACCATGAGCAAATAGTTCTTTTCCTGTACCGGTCTCACCAGTTATGAACACCGGGGATGGTGATTTAGCAATATGTTTAGCGTATTCAACTAACTCTTTCATTCTTTTATTCTTGCATATAATATCTTCTAAAAAATAAGTTGCATTATATCCTAAGTTTAAGCATTTAGGTTTCATTTCTAATAAATTGTAATCAGAACTTTTTTCTCTTTCTAAACAATTGTTTTTTTCAGAACCATTAATCATCTTTGATAGTTCAATGGCACCAACAACAATTCCTTCATGTTTAATTGGAAATGATATATTATCCGTATATATATCATCTACATATGGATTTTTTATTAGTTGTTCTTTTTTCAGAACTACCATTTCTTTTTCCATACATTCGTAAAGAGAACTGGTTGATTTGTCTAAATTATAAAAAACATCAAACAATTTTTTACCGACAATCGATTCTTCAATTCTATTATCAACATCAGGATTAAACTTTACTGAAAAGAGAATTGTTCCCTCGGTATTTATAATTGTTATACCATCAATGTAATTCATTTCTTTAAATAAGTCCAAAATAATCACCATCCCAAGTAAATCTTAAAAAAAAGTACTATGATTAAGCCATTAAAATCTATCAATATATGTGAAATTAATCACAAGTAGTAATATTTAATTCTTTTAATCATATCATATCTTATTTTAAATGTAAAGTTTGTATAAGAAGGATATAAAATAGAAAGATGTTTAAGATACTGCTATTTTTCAACACCTTTCTCTAGCTTATAATACTGTTAAATATGTTAGGTTCATTATTCATAAACCATTTCGTCCATTAATAAATCTATGAATGATTTAAGAACCTGAGTAAAGAAATCTATTAATCTCGTCAATTAACACACAAATTGGCAATTCTAGTTCGTATTTTGCCATTTTTAATATCCGTTCCTGTGCGGATTGTGTAATAACCGGAATAGTTAAACGTTTAAATTTATCACTAATCCAATCAATTCCAATGTTTTCGTGTGCTTCACCCCTTGGTTCGCATTCCGATGAAACATATTTTTCATTATTATTGGTTATTATCTCGGCACGGCATATGCGTTTTTGGGGAAATTGCTTATCAATATCAGGATCAGCTTGAAAGGAAAGCTTGCTCATCATCGATATTATATCCGGATTTTTAAAAGCTTCACCTTTAATTTGATTTAGCCCAAAATCTCCGTTTACTATGGCAGCAGCTACGGGATAAGCAATATTATACTGGGCTTCGTCTGATGTTTTGGGAATCATCTTCGAAAGCATGGTGGCGGGTTTAAAAGTATAAATTGTAACATTTTTGATATCCTTATGAGTAATTCCATTATTGCGCATAATCTCAAGGCATGAATCAATAGCCGGGTGTGCCCATCTGCAGCAGGTATATGGTTTGAAGTACAGATTCATTATTTCATAGTTATCCTGCAAATCATCAAGATAATGTCTGTATTCATCTGCTTCAAGCAAATTTTTATTGCCCGTAAACCCGCATAAGGTTTCCATTACAGCAAGAGCACCTATCATAACACCGAAGGGAACCCCATCCTTATTCATTGAAGGGTACTCTACAGACCTTATTCCCGGAACTAAAGGAGCATTAAACTCGGCAACCGACAATACATTATTCATTTGTTCCTTGGTAAATCTGTAAATACGACCTACCCCTGCAGCTGTGCCCACAGCTCCGAAGGTTCCGCTGCTATGGGCAAATTTATAATAATCCATAATTGCCTGTCCCATACGAATAGTTGTTTCGTAAGATACCACCAATGTTGTAAGTAACTCCTTATAGCTTATTTCCTTTTCATATGCTGCAGCTAAAATACCTCCAATAAAAGATGTTCCCGGATGAGCCCTGATTATATTATGGCCGTCATCGATATCATAGGCATTTGACGAATGACCCATTACAGTTGCTGCTCCCATAAAAGAAAAACGTTCCTTAGACCCTATTACTGCAATATTACCTAGTCCGAACACCGACTTGGCCAAGCTTACTCCTGTCATAAACAGCTCGCTGCAGCTTCCAATCAACAGCGCGCCCAAAAGATCTATAAAACATACCTTGGCACGAATTTGTACTTCTTCAGGTAAATCATCCCACTTAGTATTTAATATAAAATTTTCAAGTTTGTAATTACTTTCAAAATGCATAGCCTATCCCTCTTTCAGTTTCTGTTAGTATAATAATTATATTATAACACAAATTAAAAATGCCAAACAAGGTGTCAAAAACTGCAGGTTTTATTATAAATGTTACTGTTTGACGTATTTAATGTTTACATGTTTTGTACAGAAAGAATACAACAAGGGTGCATATGACAAATAAAAGGATACTACGTCCCCTGCCTTCCAATGCCTGAAGCTATCCTCAATATCCAAAATGGTGTGATCGCTGCTGCATCCGATTACTTTTATTCCGGCATCAAGGGGAAAAAGTTTCATAGAATCCCCTATATCCTGGCTGCCGATAGCGGCAATAGCTCGTTTTCGAAGCCCTTTATCTTCAAACTCCACCTTATTGCCTGCCCAATTTATGCTACTTTGTCCGAAAGGACGGGATGGCTTTACATTTACTTCAATTAATTCGGCTTTAAGTACAAAAGTATCCTCATTTATCCCATCAATGACAACACCCCGGTTTATTCTTATGTTTCTTGGATTTGCTATCGCACCGCCGATTCTAAGGTGATTAATCCCTTCCGGTAGCCCTTCATTTTGCATAAGAGTCAGGCTTACTGAACTTCCTCCCGAAATTATTTCCAATTTTCTATTTATCTTATTTTCTATTAGTCTTGCAGCAGATATTAGCGTACCTAAGTTTTCTTTGGTGGGAAGTATGGAACCGAAACAAGCAAAGGATGAGCCTATACCCATCAGGTATAAATTATGAAGCTTGCATTCAATGAAAACAGCAAGTGTACATAATTCATCGGCATCTATTATTCCTTCACGCAAATCACCGACATCAAGCATCAATATGACTTTATGCTTTTTGCCCAAAGAACCTGCTTCGTGATTTAAAGCTTTTAAGATTTCTCTCTCTGTATTCAGGCTTATGTCACAAAACCTTACCACATCATTTGCCTCTGACAGCATGGGGGTTCTGATAAGCATTGTTACGATTTCCGGAAATCTTTTTTTAATGCCTTTAAGATGAATAACTCTTGAAGAGGCAATCTGGGCACATCCCCCTTGACTGTAAGCACGGGCAATATTTAAATCCCCATCTGAAAATTTTATGACACCTGCCACAGAAACGCCCTGTTTTCTACAGTATTCGGTCATAACCTGTGCATTATTTCTTATGTATGAAGTATTTACCTCTAAAATAGGGTATTTATTATATTTTTTCACTTATTCCTCCTATGCATATAAATCTTTATATTCAATTATTATTTTTATTAATATACATAGTAGTTTGTAGATTTAGTAGTAGTAGCCGGGGGTGCATAATCAAGTTCCCTATCTTTAATACCTAAAATTACTTCCGGAGGAATCCATGGTTTATTCTGTATTCCGCTTGTTTCCTCGTGAGTCAGGTACCCCTTGTATGCTGTCAGGCTTCGCCTTAAATATCCATCCTTTACACAGGCTTCCACAACCCCGTCATTTAAAATGCTTAAGATTGCCGGAAGCATCTCTGCGGCATATGCAACTGATGTTGAATGTGCCACGGCTCCGGGTATATTGCTTACACAATAATGAACAACACCGTTAACAACATAACGCGGATTGTCATGATGAGTTTCATGAGATGATTCTATGGCACCCGGATCATCATTGCTTATATCCACTAATACAGAGCCCGGCTCCATAAGTTTCAGCATTTCTTTGTCAATAAGAAAATCCTTTCGATGCTTTGGCCATTTTACGGCATTAATTACCATATCTGTCTGCGGCAAAACTGATGCAATAGTTTCTTTTGTACAGAACATGGTGTTGATTTTGCTGTTATATTTATCACTTAACATCCTTAGAATACCGACATTAATATCCATTACTGTAACATTGGCACCAAGAGCATATAGGACTGACAAAGCATTTTGTCCTACAATACCTCCTCCTAAAATCAAAACATTCATTCCCGGTGCACCGGCAAAACCCCCAACATACTTTCCTTTGCCTCCGTTAATTGTAAGCATGGATTCAAGACCAAAAAGTGCACCTTGCTTTCCTGCGGCTTCACAGTTGGGTGAACCGTAACGATGGCAGTCTTCAGCAGTAAATGCAATACACTTACTCTTTAAAATCGCATCCACCTTTTCAGGATGGCCGGCAGGATGGATGCAACCTAAAATTATTTGATTTTCACGAATCAAACCATATTCGCTTTCTTCAAATTCCTTAACCTTGGCAACCATATCACAGCGGCGGTACATTTCTTCGGCACTGTCTACAATTTCCGCTCCTGCCTTTTTAAATGCTTCATTTGAAAATCCCGCTGCTTTGCCGCAATCTTTCTGAGTCAAAACTATATGTCCTGCACCAACTATTGTTGCAACCTCTGTAGGTGTGCATATAACTCGATACTCACCTTCCTTAATATCTTTAAGTATACCAAATATCATACAAATTTCCTCCTAAATAAAAATAACCATAATGTCCAGTCTTCTCCTACAAAAAACATGTTGCAATTCTAATACCAACTATTATAAGATATGAAAATTATACAACAACATTATGGTTAGTTGGTAAAAACGTTGAAAAACTAATAATTATGATAACATTTATATTATATTAAAAGTTGTCCTTTTACAAGTTTTTCTATAATATAAATTAATTTGTTCATAAATTACAAAATTGGTGACGTAATTACGGCACCTCTTTAGTTGTAATTTTATTAATTTTTAATAATAGTGCCTTAATAACGGCACAATTGAACTTATTATGGAAATTTGCGAATATAAAGAAAGAGCTATTGGCATAGCCAAAAGCCCTATTCCCCATTGCTGCTTTATTGGGACGTACCTTTATGCTTAATCTAAAGACTATCCCTAAGCAAGAAGATGTGTCCCCATACATCAATATTGGTTAAACACCGGTGTTACGTTACTGTCCTCAAAATATAGTCCTGCCTGCTCGAAAGACAATCCTTCAATATTGAACTCAACATCGCTTATGCCATACTGCTCTAAACAAAGCACTACTATTGAATTCATATCCTTGTAGTCTTCTTCCGACAAATTAACAGCTTCAACACCTAGATTAACTACTGCACTATCCCCGATAACTTTTACATCCCTTAAATTAATACCCACAGGTATATTGTTGCTGAGAGTTGTATCTGCAGGAGGTCCTTCAAACAATTTTTCCATAACAAATTCTACAGGATTGCCCACCTTAGCTGCTGAAAATGTTATTGGTACATAATGCCCCATTACTTCAGTATCGGGAGCCTTGTAATAAACGGTATAATTTACACCATCTGCCGAGCCGTATAAATTAATATTTTCTCTTTCAAATCCCTTATTGATTGCATACCCGTTGGTAAGGGAAGACAATGCCTGCCCGTCTACCAATAATTCAACCTTATCAATGGTTGGGAATTCAGTAAGCGCATATGTAATTGCAGAAATCAAATTTTCTTCCTGTTTTAAGGTAGAAGTATTTAAAATATTTTTGCTGAAGTCCACTCTGCATACGCCGTCCTTGATAGACATGCCCCTTATTTCGGTACCTTCGGGAAGTACGCCGCGTAGTCCTGATTGTGCAATTCTTTTTTCAGTTTCACTTCCTCTAACCATACTTCTAAGTGTTGCTTTTGCAATTCCTTCTTCCCACGGAATTTTTGTGTTTACCGGAACCACAAAGCCGTATTCATCTTCATAATATGCCATTATGTTTGTCATTTTAGCTTCTTCGGTAGAAATTGTAACAGTTTCTATGACTTCTTCATATGGTTCTTCTAATGCTTCTTCTCCAATTGTGTCTTCAACGATTTCAAAATCTGTCAAATCAGACAAATCGGCTATATCCGGATTATTTTCGTCCTTCAGACCCACCATCATATCTAAGGTGCCGCATGCAGTTAAGCATACTGCAATAAAAATAATCAGTATCAGAGATATTATTTTATTATGAGCCAATTTCATACCCTCCTCACGCCTTATATATATTATTATATTTAGCATGTACCGAAAGTATGACTTTAAAAAATTATTTCATCATTATTATTCCTGACATGAGACCCCTTTTTCCTTTTTGACCTCTGTGGGAAAAGAACAAATCATTGCGGCATTTGGTACACATACCTGCAACCTCTATGTTTTCTTCTTTCATTCCTTCTCTTATTATATTATATTTATTGATTCCCCACAAATCAAAATGATACTTTTCTCCCTTTTTTATCATAAAATCTTTGTATTTAATATCTGTGTTTATAAACATATCTGCAACATCCTTATCAACTTCAAAACAACACTGCCCCAAAGAAGGGCTTATGGCTGCCTTTAAGTTTGAAGGATTGCTCCCAAGATCTTTTAATGCCTTAATCATTTTTCCCGTAATATTTGTCATTGTTCCTTTCCATCCTGCATGACTTAGTCCGATTATTTTTTTAACCGGGTCGTAAAAGAATACTGCATTGCAATCTGCATGAAAAGACATCAATGCAATATTTTTCCTGTCTGTATAAAGACCGTCTATATCAGTGTATTTAGCTTTCTTCATAACTCTGCCCTTATCTTCTTCCGTTACATATCTGATATTATCGGTATGAGATTGAAATGTTTTGACAATATCCTCTAAATTAATATTTAGGCATTCAGACAATATATAATAATTTTCCCTTACATCTTCTTCATCATCGCCTGTATTAAAACCTAAATTCATGGATTCAAAATCACCTTTGCTGACTCCGCCTTTTCTTGTGGTAAAGCAGTGAAATAGTTCATCATATCCATCAAAAATCGGAAAAGTCAAATATTCAAAATCTTTTATTTTATTTAATTTATACATAATAATTCCTCTCTTCAAGTTCATTATGGAATTTATATCTACTAGAAAAATTAAAAACATTTCATTTATTATACCATACCTGTATAAAATTTTTATATGATTTTATATAAACATATGTTAAAATAATTGTGTACCTTTATATTTAGCTAAAATAACAAAAATCAACCAAGACAGCCAAGGAGGCCATATGATTATTTCGCCTGTTTTTGATAAGGAGAGCAGCAAACCGTTATACATACAATTATATGAATATATTAAGACAGAAATAACTTCCGGTTTATTAAAGCCTGATACGAAGCTGCCTTCAATCAGGGAAGCTTCCTCCACATTAAAATTGAGCAAAACAACTGTAGAAAATGCATACAGCCAATTAGTGGCAGAAGGTTATATAGATAATTATCCGAAAAAGGGATACTTTGTATGCGATTTGAGCGAATATAATTTTGATATTGAAGCAACCAAAAATACAGT
>DMWH01000188.1:11620-13016 GCA_003483345.1 Clostridiales bacterium
GAAAAACCGGGATTTAAAAAAGCAGAATTTGTTTTTGAAGACTACATGTTCAACATAAGACATATTGAAATTACTGATGACGGCTTTCCAATTAACGAGCTTAGGAAAAGTGATGCTGAAGTAATATACATCAGTCCCTCTCACCAATATCCTCTTGGAACCATAATGCCTGTCAATAAACGAATGGAATTGCTGGATTGGGCTTACAAGAAAAACGCACTCATTATCGAGGATGATTATGATTCCTTGATTAGGTATGGAGGTGCGCCCATACCAAGTCTTCAAGGACTTGACAAAAATGATTGTGTAGTCTACTTAGGCTCATTTTCAAAAATGCTGCTCCCATCTCTAAGAATCAGCTTCATGGTAATACCAAAAAAACTTCTGCCTAAGTATAATGAAATAAAGGACCGCTATACACAATCAACTTCAAAAATCGACCAGCTAGTTCTTGCAAACTTTATGAAAGACGGATATATGGTTAAACACCTCCGTAAAATTAAACGTATATATAAAAAGAAGAATTCTTATCTAACATCAAATTTTAGAAACCTTTTTGGAGATAGGGCAGAAGTTATAAGTTCTGATTCCGGTCTTCATATTGTTTGTGAAGCCAATACAAAGAAGGATGCGCAGCAAATAATAAAAGATGCGCAAAACTCACGCATCCTTATAAACATTATCCGAATCAAGAAAAACAAGGTTATGTTTTCCTTAAACTACAGCGGTGTGGACTTAAATAAAATACATGAATTCACCATCCTATTAGGAAAAGTGTTGTTCGAATGAGAAATTCGCTGTCGTCAGGATAATCTTGTCCTAATATCTAGAGTGTTGAGATTCTTCGTTTACGTTCAGAATTACTTAGGGGCATCTCGTTCTTAAACAAATCCTTGTACAATTCGCCTACCAACAAGGGTATGAATGAAAATGCCGTTACAATCTGCCAATCCCTAAGAGTAAGAGGGACTACATCAAATATTTCATTCAATTGAGGTATGTATAAAACCACAAACGTAAGCATGAAGGATACAAAGACCGCCTGAATCATTCTTATGTTAGTAAAAAGTCCTATTTTAAACAAGGTATAATTCTGAGACCTTGAAGAAAAAGCTCTCAAGAGCTCAGACAAAATCAAGGTCGTAAAAACTACCGAGCGTACATGTATTAAGCCGCTTCCGGTACCGTACATCCTCATTGCCCAATAATACGCAAAAAGCGAAGCGAATGATATGGCAATTGCCTGGAATACAATTCCTCCAAGCATTTCTCCATCAAGTATTCCCTCCTTTGTACTTCTGGGAGGCTGTTTCATAATACCCGGCTCTGCATTTTCAACCCCCAATGCCATGGCAGGAAGACTGTCCGTAACAAGATTCAGCCACAAAAGCTGTAT
>DMWH01000158.1:0-1096 GCA_003483345.1 Clostridiales bacterium
CAGCTATTTGCTCTGCAGATGCGGACACTCCAAAAAACACCCTTTTTGCGATGGAACCCACAGTAAAATAAACTTTGACGGAACTGAAACCGCTTCAAAAAAAACTTTTAAGGAGCGTGCCGAAGTATTAGAGGGGCCTGGTATAAACTTATTAGATGACGGCAGATGCGCTTATGCCAGGTTTTGTCACAGAAACGACGGAGATGCCTGGGAACTGACAGAACAATCTGACGATGAGCGTTTAAGGGAAGAAGCAATCATTGCANNACCAAAAACAATGATGATATTGAGCCTGAATTAGATCCTTCCATAGATATACTTCAAGACGAAGAATTAAATGTCAGCGGCCCTATTTACGTTAAAGGTTATATACCCATAGAAGCGGCTGACGGGGATGTATACGAAGTAAGAAACAGACAAACACTTTGCCGATGCGGAAAATCGAAAATTAAACCATTTTGTGATTCTACCCACGTTAAATCAAATTTTAGGGATTATGGTTTAGACGATAAAAATCATTAGAGATTCTTTCCATTTCATTAACAAAAATAAAGTTTGGACATATAATATCGTAGTCGATAGTTTGTACTATTAACTGCGATATTTTTGGTAAAGGGTGAAAATTTATTTATGGACTGTCCGTTTTGTTGTTTTTTAAGAAATTATATAGGNNACAAAAAAATCATTTTACAACAATGCAATAAGGTTGTATGATTCACCGACAAGCGGCGAAGTAATATTTACTGCCTGCTGCGATAGTATTTTCGAAATCTATATTTTCGATACTATTACGCCGACTGCAGATGCAAAACCGAGTGATATTACAGACATAGCCACAATGGTGGAACAAAGGCGCAATTTATTGGAATCTGTACTAGGTAACTTGCAGAAGGAGGAGACGGCAAATGAATAAGTATAAAGAAGATTGTGATATTTGTAAATTATTACGTGATTTTGGAGATAGACTCGTGTTTATCAAATTCAAATGCCCGACTTACTTCGGTACTGCAGGCAGAATATTAGATATCAGAGACAATCTTGTAATATTGGAATATATTAATGGCGGCATAAGCGTAACTTGCTGCGACAATATTTG
>DMWH01000158.1:1194-3433 GCA_003483345.1 Clostridiales bacterium
TCATTAGGGTTTCTTGAAGTAATAATATTGCCTGAAACTACAACCTCTTCATCAACATATTCTGCTCCTGCATGAACCATATCATCTTTTATCGAGAAAAATGAAGTAACCTTTTTACCTTTTAAATTACATGCTGATGCAAGCATCCATCCACCGTGACAAATAGCAGCAACAGGCTTATTTANNCCCGGAATAACAACCGCATCATAGTCCTCTGCACTAATTTCATTAGAAGCATGCGTACTTTTTTCCGTAAGCCCTGATTTCGAAATATAAACAGCATCCTTTTTCGGACCTACCAAATGAACTTCATATCCTGCTTCCAGCAACCTGTAATAAGGATATATAAGCTCTCTTTCATTAAATAAATCTTCTATTAATATAGCTATTTTTTTCATTTCTTCTCCCTCCTAAATGTACTTAATATATACTTACCCAAATTGTTGATTTTAAATCTTTACTAATCTAATGATTACTAACTTGTGCCGTACTTGGTGCCTGGCACCGGGGACTGGCGCCTGGCACCGTAAATACTAGGTTAAAAGTAATAAGCATAATAATCGGAGACTGCATAATATTCAATAACTATGTATTCTCCGATTTAGTTATTATTTAGCAATTTAATTACATCTTTATCATTAAGGGGTTTACCGATATAATATCCTTGAATAAAATCGCAATTATTTTTAAGAAGATATTCATATTGTTCTTTATTTTCAACACCTTCAGCCACCACGAAGTGTCCCAGCTTATGAGCCATTGATATAATATCACCTGCAATAATCTTATCAGTATTTTGCTCATTTATTTTATCGATGAAGTATTTATCGATTTTCAAATTACATACATTTAGTTCGCTTTCACGGGATAATGAAGAATATCCTGTTCCGAAATCATCAATTGAAACCTCTATCCCCATTTCCCTTAATTTATACAGCTTCTCGTTAATAATTTCGAAATTATCCATAATAATAGATTCGGTTACTTCTATACCTAAATTTTTCGCATTGATTTCTGCATTTTTAATCAATGTTTTCAAAGCATCAATGAATTCATCTCTTAGCAATTCTATTACAGATACATTTACAGATATATTTATATTGTCAAAACCGGCCGTCTCCAACTTTTTTATAAAATTGCATGCCTTATTTATAACCCTTAATCCGATTGGTACAATAAGCTGCATCTCCTCAGCTATGGGTATGAATTCGGAAGGTTGTACAAGACCAAGTTTTTGGCTTTTAAAGCGGGCTAAAGCTTCAAACCCGCTTATTTTACCTGTTTTTAGATTCAAAATCGGTTGATACTGAAGATAAATGGTTTTAGAATTATCATCCGTTATTTCTTTAAATAATTCATCCCTTATATCGTTTTCTCTCGTTACTTTAGCCTTTAATTCATCATTGTAAAAACAATAGTTAAATATGCTTTTATTATTAACGCTGTCAGCCGCAACAGAAACATTTTTTATTATACTTTCCAAATCCCAGTTTTCCTCTTCAATTTCATAAATTCCTATTTTGCAGCCCAAATTATTTAATATTTGCACTTCCTTAATTTTGCAGAAAATTTTATTGCAAAAATCGATTAATTCAAATTCATTTTTATATTTTTTAATATAAAAAGCAAATCTGTCCAATGAAATTTGAAACAATATTATATTGTTGCTATTCAACTGATTCATTTTTTCTGCTAATTCTACTATAAGTCTTCTGCTGAAATTATATCCGTAAGTTAAACTCACCGAGTTTATTTTTTTTAAATTTATTAATATAATTGCTTTTTTATCGCATCTTTTTAATTTTGATTCTTTAACCAAGAGCTCTTCAAAATATCTTTGATTATATAAACCCGTTAACCCATAATGCTCACTTATAAATTTCAGTTTGTTTTCGTGTTCTTTTCTTTCTGAAATATCAATAATAATTCCTTCAAGCGCTACAACGGCACCCTGCTCATCATAAATACCCTGACCTAATTCCAAAACCCATTTTCTTTGTCCGGTGGCAGATACAATTTCATATTCATACTTAAAAGGTTTTTTCTTGATAAGAATTTTTTTCCACACATTCCACAATATATCTTGGTATTCCGGAGCAATCAAATCATTAAAAGACAAGTCCCTATTATTAATTAAGCTGTCAGATTTATATCCCGTCAATTCATAACAACCCTCAGAAACAAACTGCATTGTCCAATCCCTATCATAGTTGCAGCGGTAAGCCATACCGGGCAAATT
>DMWH01000231.1:0-1552 GCA_003483345.1 Clostridiales bacterium
AACGGAAATAATAATCCCGTAAAAGACGAAACGGAAATAATAGATTCACCGACTATTGAAATTCCTGCGCTTAATGATTTAGAAGAAAATGTGATTAATATAGATTTAATTGACGAAAATTCCGACAAAGCATTTAAAAGCTTCTTTAGCGGAAATGAAGAAGATGAAAATGTTGAAAAGAGCATAAACAATAAAAAAATTACTATAGCGGCAATTTTAAGCGCATTGGTTATAGCAGTAATTGGCGGAGTATTTCTATTTAAGTCATTTTTGTATGTGCCGGAAGTTCCGGTGCCGAGTTTATTGGGAAGAAGTGAAGAGGAAGCCAAGAAGCTCATTGAAGATTTGGGTCTGGTATTCAAAGTTTCAAAAAGAGAATATTCTTCTGAATACGATGAAGGTTATGTAATGGAGCAAAGTATTGATGAGGGCTCTAAGGTTAAAGAAAATTACCCCATAGAAGTGGTAATAAGCAGGGGAGAAAAAGAAATAGTTGTTCCTAATTTAATAGGCAAGTATGCTATAGAGGCGGGAGGAATTCTCAATAATGCAGGGCTTTCAGAAGGAGAAACGACAGAAGAAAATTCTGACACATATTTGGCAGGACAGATAATTGATCAATATCCTTTACCTAATACACCGGCTAGGGAAAATGATAAAGTAAGCTATGTGGTGAGTATAGGTCCGAAGATTATATATGTGAAAATGCCAAATGTGTTAAATTTGAATTTAGAAACGGCGAAGCTTTCGATTGTTCAACATGGTCTTGCGGTAGGGCAGGTAAATGAAGAGCCCAGCGAAGAAATAGAAAAGGGCTTGGTTATGAGACAAAGTATAACAGCCGATCAGGAAGTCGAACAAGGAACATCAATATGGCTTACGGTAAGTTCGGGCAAGCCGGAAGAACCTGACGAGCCTACACCGGAAGAAGGAGTATTTCCGTTGGCAATATCTCTTCCTGCAGACAGGGATAGTGTATCAATAGTGATTCAAAGAATAGCCAGTGACGGACGTGAAGTTGTGTACTCAGAGGAAGTGGATACTTCGGAAGGAAATATCCTAGTTAATGTTAAGGGAAAAGGAACAGGAATATTCGAAATATATATTGACAATGAATTATATGACAGAGTTGAAATAACATTTGAATAAAAAGGAGTTTTAATGATTGAGGGAATCATAACAAAGGGTGTCGGAGGAAATTATTATGTTGATATCGGCAGCAAAATAATAGAATGCCGAGCAAGAGGCTTGTTCAGACTCAAAAATATCAAACCTTTGGTAGGGGATAAAGTCCTTATCAGGATTACAGAGGAAGATGAGGATATGGGTTATATCGAAGAAATTAAAGAGAGAACAAGCGAAATTAAAAGGCCTCCCGTTGCCAATGCTCAGCAGCTTGTAATAATTTTCTCCGTAAAAAACCCGGAACCAAGCTTTATATTGTTGGATAAACTTTTGATTGCAGCAAAGTCAAATAATTTAAACCCTGTTATTTGTATTAATAAATCAGATTTAGCAAATGAAGAAGAAAAAGAAAATATACTTAACATAT
>DMWH01000231.1:1643-27674 GCA_003483345.1 Clostridiales bacterium
AGCGATAAATTAAAAAGAGGAAGGCATACGACCAGGCATGCGGAAATATTTAAATTAGGCTTTGGCGGGTATGCGGTTGATACGCCGGGTTTCAGTTCCTTCGAATTGGAAGGAATTGATGAGTATTCTCTAAAAAGTTATTATCCAGAAATAGTAAAATATGATGATGGCTGTAAATTTTTAGACTGCCTCCATTACAAAGAGCCCGGTTGTGTGATAAAAGAAGCCGTTAATAGTGATTTAATCAGCAGAGTAAGGTATAATAACTATATAAAGCTTTTGGAGCAAATAAAAGAAAGTAAGCCTTATTAAGGAGGAAGTATGAAAAATAAATTAGCCCCTTCAATTTTGTCTGCCGACTTTTCTAATCTAGGAGAAGCCGTAAAACTTGTGGAAGAAGGGGGAGCAGATTACATACATATAGATGTAATGGATGGTCATTACGTTCCCAACATTACAATAGGGCCGGCAGTTGTAAAAGATTTAAGAAAAACAACATCTCTCATATTTGATGTGCATCTTATGATTGAGAATCCGGATAATTTTATCGAGCACTTTTATAAAGCAGGAGCAGATATAATTACCGTGCATCAGGAAGCAACCGTACATCTTCACAGAACTATCCAGAAAATAAAATCATACGGCTTAAAAGCAGGAGTATCATTAAATCCGGCAACACCCATATCTGTTTTAAATGAAATTATTAAAGATGTGGATATGGTTTTGCTGATGAGCGTAAACCCGGGTTTTGGAGGACAAAGTCTGATAGAAAATGTCAAGTATAAATTTTATGATTTAAAGCAATTATTAAATAAATATAATTTAGATATTGATATTGAAATTGACGGAGGCGTGAATTATTCAAATTTAAAGGAAATTTTAAGCTGGGGTGCAAATGTTATAGTTGCAGGCTCTGCAATTTACCATGCAGAGGATATTGTTTTGGAAACAAAGAAATTTAAGGAAATCATGTCATGAAAACAGCGCTGATTGTCGGAAACGGAGATGAAACCGCCAAAAGAATAATTGAAAATATTAAGTATGATTATTTGATATGTGCGGATGGAGGGCTTGAAAAAGTTTCAAATTACGGAATAATTCCAGATATAATAATCGGTGATTTTGATTCGGTAGCTAGTAATGTTCTGAAACAATATGAAAACAGAATACCTATTGAAAAATTTCCTTCCGAAAAGGATTTTACAGACATGGAATTAGCTGTTGAACTGGCTGTTTCCAAAGGATACAAAAATATAATACTCACGGGAGCTTCCGGGTCAAGATTAGACCATACCTTGGGCAACATTTTGCTTATGGAGAAATACTTCAAAGATGGAGTTAATATTTCAATAATTGATAACAATAATGAAATGAAAATTATTTCCGATAATTCGGAGCTGTTTATAGAATACAAAGAAGGTTATTTTATATCGATAATCCCCATAACAGATAGTATTCAGGGACTATGTTTGGAAGGATTCAAATATAATCTTGACAATGTTGATGTTGAAAGAGGCTCGACTCTTTGTATCAGCAATCAAATAAAAGATAATAAGGGAAAAATTACGTTAAAAAAAGGAAGAGCTATAGTAATTATATCTAAAGATTAACAGGAGGGTTCATGAAAACAACGGATATAAAAGATATATTCTTATCGCCGGAAAATTACAAAGAAGTCCGTATAGAGGGCTGGATAAGAACAATAAGAGATTCTAAAAATTTTGGATTCATAGAATTAAATGACGGAACATTTCTTAAAAATGTGCAGGTTGTTTTTGAAAACAACTTGAGTAATTTTGAAGAAATTAAAAAATTTTCAACAGGCAGTGCCATTACGGTAAGAGGAAACATAGTTTTAACTCCCGAAGCAAAGCAGCCTTTTGAAATTAAAGCAACAGAAATAGCCTTGGAAGCACCGTCAGATTCAAGCTATCCTTTGCAAAAGAAAAGACATTCAATGGAATATTTAAGGACAATTGCGCATTTAAGACCCCGCACCAACACTTTTTCCGCAGTTTTTCGTGTAAGGAGCTTAGCTGCTTATGCCATACATAAATTTTTTACCGAAAGGGGATTTATTTATGCGCATCCGCCGATAATTACTGCTTCAGATGCAGAAGGTGCAGGTGAAATGTTCAGAGTTACCACACTGGATTTGGATAATATTGAAAAGGTTGACGGAAAAACGGACTATTCAAAGGACTTTTTCGGAAGGTCTGCAAATCTTACGGTAAGCGGGCAATTAGAAGCTGAAATTTTTGCTTTGGCATTTAAGAAAACTTATACTTTTGGACCTACATTCAGAGCCGAAAATTCAAATACTGCAAGGCATGCCGCAGAATTTTGGATGATAGAGCCTGAAATTGCTTTTGCCGACATAAATGATAATATGGATTTGGCAGAAGATATGGTTAAGTATGTCGTAAATTATGTCATGGAAAATGCCAAAGAAGAACTGGAGTTTTTCAATAACTTTGTGGAAAAAGGGCTTTTAGAAAAACTTGATAATGTGGTAAATTCAGAGTTTGGAAGAATATCATACACAGAAGCAATAGATATATTGATGAAAAACAATGATAATTTCGAATATAAGGTTAAATGGGGAACAGATATACAGACTGAGCATGAAAGATATTTGTCGGAAAAAATATTTAAAAAGCCTGTATTTGCAGTTAATTATCCTAAGGAAATAAAGGCATTTTATATGCGGATGAATGAAGATAATAAAACAGTGGCAGCAATGGACTTATTGGTTCCCGGAATAGGTGAGTTGATAGGCGGCAGCCAAAGAGAAGAAAGACTTGAATTTCTTGAAAAGCGAATGGATGAAATGGGAGTTCCAAAAGATAATATGTGGTGGTACTTGGAATTAAGGAAGTACGGCGGTGTGAAACACTCAGGTTTCGGACTTGGTTTTGAAAGACTTATTATGTATTTAACAGGCATGAGCAACATAAGGGATGTAATTCCGTTCCCAAGAACCCCTAAAAATGCAGATTTTTAAGGTATAGGTAAGATACAAAGAAAATTTCTTTGTATCTTTTTTTTATGCTTGAATAGAATGTAATAATAGTAGAGCTCTACATAAATTCTAAGGGGGATATTATGAATTACTTTAAGCATAAAAAGAAATGCAGTCCTGCAAATAAACCATCATTTTTTAAATTCACCGAAATATTAGGCCTTATGATTGCAACCATAGGAGCAATTATTATAGTTCAAATGCTTCCTGTTAAAGTATGGTTGTTTGTGTTAGGAATATTATTGATAATTTTGGGTTGCACATTATTCAGGCTGTTATAGGTATGGGGACACACCTCTAATAGATGGACAGTCTCCGGGGGAATGAGGAATGTCCCCAATTTGGTGGGGACACAAAAAAATAATGGCGTTGGCCACTATTTTAATGATAGATGTGCTTAATTTGCACGTTGTATTTTTCCTGCTCTAATACATCTTGTACAAACTGTTTTTCTTAAAGCTCTTCCGTCTTCCATAACCGTGATAGTTCTTACGTTCGGTTTCCATGTTCTGTTTATTTTTCTATCGGAATGCGTTATGCTGTGTCCTGATATAGTTCCTTTTCCGCATACTTCACAAAACTTTGCCATAATTCCACCTCCCATTTATATTAACGTATACATCATTATTTATTATATAAGTTACTGACACACACAGTGTTATCCTTAGCGAAGCAATATTTCGTAAGAGCGTAACTTATTTGAACTTCATCATTCTAACATTAAAAATTAAATATTGCAATATTAATTTTAAATTAGTATAATGAATAGTGCTACTTTAGAAGCAGAAATTTATTCAGGAATCAAGTAAATTATATTATAATTGTAAATTCATGTTAATAAGGTTATAATGATAAATAAAGTATTAAATAGGAGGTTAGTATGTCAGTTAAGATAATTAACGAAAATGGAAGTATATATGTTGATGACCAGGCCTTAGCTGCAATTGCAGGATTAGCTGCAATGGAGTGTTATGGTGTTGTGGGCATGGCTTCCAGAAATGCAACTCAAGGTTTTTTTGAGCTGCTGAAAAGAGAGCAGTTAACCAAAGGGATAAAAGTTACATCAACCGAAGAAGATAAAATAAATATAGATTTATATATAGTATTGCAATATGGAGTAAAAATATCCGTTGTAGCAGAAAATGTAATTTCCAGAATTAAGTACAGCGTTGAAACTTTTTCGGGAGTAAGCGTTGAAAATGTTAATATTTTTGTGCAGGGTGTAAGGGTGCAAAAGTAATCAGGAGGCTAAAATGTTAATTAAGTACATAGATAATGTCAAATTCAAAAAGATGCTTTTGGGGGCTGCCGTTAACCTTGAAAACAATAAAACAATTGTGGATTCTCTAAATGTATTTCCTGTTCCCGACGGAGATACCGGTACGAATATGAATCTTACTTTGCAGGCAGCTATAAAGGAAATAAACAATCTTTCAGAAAGCACAATTACATCTCTTGCAAGTGCGGCAGCTAACGGCTCACTTATGGGAGCAAGAGGAAACTCCGGAGTAATATTGTCTCAATTGTTAAGAGGAATGTCAAAAGCACTTAAGGGTCTTAATCATATAGATTGCAAAATAATAGCAGAATCCCTTAAATCAGCCTCAGATACTGCTTATAAAGCGGTAATGAAGCCCGTTGAGGGAACAATGCTTACGGTTGCAAGGGAAACGGCAGAAAAAGCAATGGCAACTTATACAGATTATGAAGACGTAATAGAATTTATAGAAAGTCTTATTCAGCAAGCAAAAGATACTTTAAATCGCACTCCTGAAATGCTTAATGTTTTAAAACAGGCAGATGTTGTGGATGCGGGCGGAAAAGGATTAATATATCTTATGGAAGGCGCACTTGCGGCACTAAAAGGAGTAGAAATCAAACAGGAGATAACAGAGCAGGCCGTGATTGATACAGAAGTTGAATTAGATGAATTTACGAGCGAAGATGAAATTATATTTGCATATTGCACTGAATTTTTGATTAAAAATCCCATAAAGACGGCAGAGGAATTTTTAACAAGAATTTATGACAAGGGTGATTCCATAGTTTGCGCCGGCAATGAAAATGTAATAAAAATTCACATACACACCAACAACCCAGGCCAAATATTGGCTATGGCAGTTAAATTCGGTGAGCTTTCAAACATTAAAATTGACAACATGAAGGAGCAATTTAGGGAAAGACTTAAGGAAAATCACAAAAATAATCAGAAAAAAAAGAAATACGGTTTTGTTTCCATAGGCGTAGGAAAGGGAATAGAAAAAGTATTTACTGATTTAAATGTAGATGTGTTTTTGTCCGGCGGACAAACAATGAATCCAAGCACGGAAGATATATTGGAAGCAGCAAACGACATAAATGCAGAGCACATTATAATATTACCCAATAATTCCAATATAATATTAGCTGCAACACAAGCAAAGAAAATTTCGGACAAAAATTTATATGTGGTGCCAAGCAAGACTATACCCCAAGGTATAGCAGCTCTTATTGCATTTAAAGAAGACAGTGATATAGACGAGAATATTGAAGCCATGTCACAGGCGGTAAAGGAAGTAAAAACAGGGCTTGTAACTTATGCTGTAAGGGATACTGTATTTAATGATTTAGAAATTAAAAAAGACCAAATTATTGCTATTTATGAAGGCGATATAACAAATCACGGAGAAAATCCGGAAGACGAAGCAGTTGAATTAATAAATAAAATGGTTGACGAAGACAGTTTTTTAGTTACCGTATTTTACGGAGATAATGTCGATGCAAAAACTGCAGAAAGTATTAAACCAAGGATTGAAGAGATTGCAGAAGACTGCGATATTGAAATAATATACGGAGGTCAGCCTCTTTATTACTATATAATCTCGGTAGAATAACAAAACAAGGCAGGCAGACTTCTATAACATGTAGTGGTGAAAAATGTTAGATGCAGATATTCAATATTTAAAGGGAGTAGGGCCGAACAGGGCTTTAAAATTGCACAAATTAGACATATTTACAGTGAGCGATTTATTAAATTATTTTCCCGTTAAATATGAAGACAGGAGAACAGTTAAAAATATAAATGAAATATGTGAGCAGGGTAAATATCTGTTAAAAGTCAGGATTTTTGAAAAACCCAAATATTCAAGAATCAAAAAGAATATGTCAATAATTAAAGCTATATGTAAGGATGATACGGGTTTTATCACCCTTACATTTTTCAATCAGGACTTTTTAAAGGATAAGCTGATTGTTGGCGAATACTACTATGTTTTTGGAAATGTAAAAATTGCCTATGGCAAATTAGAATCTACAAATCCTGAAATCGAATTTATTAATAAAGACTGGAAGGCAGGAAAAATAATGCCTGTTTACGGTCTTACATACGGATTGTCAAATAATGAAATTACAAAGTTAGTAAAGACTGCCTTAGAAACATACTATGATGAAATTCAAAATGTCTTGCCTGACGAAATAATAAAGAAATATGGGCTTATTTCAAAAAAAGCTGCAGTAAAAGCTCTTCATTTTCCAAGCGACAATAAGAAATATACATTGGCAAAGAGAACTATTGCCTTTGAAAAATTATTGATAATGCAGCTTGGTCTTTTTACTATAAAGAATAATTTAACCAATGAATTAAATGAAATTGTATTAAGAAACACAGAGCTGTCAGAAAAACTATTGAGCTCCATACCTTACAAGCTTACTAAGGCACAGCTTAAAGTTATTGAGGAAATAAAAGAAGATTTGAAAAGTCAAAAAACAATGAACAGACTTGTTCAGGGAGATGTCGGCTCCGGAAAGACCGTGGTAGCTGTTTATGCAATGCTAATGGCAGCCGGCTCGGGATATCAGTCATCCATGATGGCTCCAACCGAAGTATTAGCCCTGCAGCACTATGATACAATTAAAGAGTATATAAAAATGGCAGATTTGGATGTTAAGGCAGAAATTTTAACAGGTTCAACAAAGCCAAAAGAAAAACAAGAAATTCTTGATAAACTCAAAGGCGGAGAAATCGATATTATAGTTGGAACCCATGCTCTTATCGAAGAAAATGTGGAGTTTAAAAATATAGGGCTTGTGGTTACCGACGAACAGCATCGCTTTGGGGTAAGGCAAAGAGCAAGGCTGTCAAATAAGGGGAAAAACCCGCATATTCTTATTATGACAGCGACACCTATTCCAAGAACCTTGGCTTTGATGATTTATGGTGATTTGGATATTTCATTGATAGACGAAATGCCTCCGGGAAGACAAAAAGTAATTACTTCTATCATAAGCGAAAAGGAAAAGACAAAAGCATATGATTTTATTAAAAGTCAAGTTGACAGCGGCAGGCAGGCATATATTGTGGCACCCTTGGTTGATGAATCCGAAAATTTAGATTTGAATTCCGCTGTTGAAATATATAAAGAATTAAGCACCTCACATTTTTCAGGGTACAAATTAGGTCTTTTGCACGGTAAAATGAGCAATAGTGAAAAAGAAGAAATCATAAATAAATTTTATAGGGGAAAAATAAATGTGCTTATCTCTACCACCGTTGTCGAAGTTGGCGTAAATGTTCCAAATGCAGTTGTTATGCTTATTTTAAATGCTGAGAGGTTTGGCCTTGCACAGCTTCATCAGCTAAGAGGCAGAGTCGGAAGAGGTAAATGCCAGTCATATTGTATATTGGTTAATGAAAGTAAGAGTAAAAAATCAAAAGATAGAATGAATATTTTAAAAAGAACAGACAACGGGTTTATAATAGCGGAAGAAGATTTAAAAATAAGAGGACCCGGAGATTTTTTCGGAATAAGACAGCATGGATTATCAAAATTGGAAATTCAAAATATAGTGAATAATGTTGAAACAGTACAGGAAGTCCAACTTTTATCAAAAAGAATTTTATCGGAAAACCCATATTTAAAAGGTTCTGATTATCAAAATTTAAAAATGGAAATTATGAATCTGTTTAAAGACGAAACAATTGTATTTAATTGATAAATAATATATTAACAAGAGGTTCTAATGAGAATAATATCCGGAACAAATAAAGGCAAGAAATTGTATGCTCCTGAAGGGAAAAGTGTAAGACCTACCGGTGATAAAATCAAAGAGGCGATTTTTAATATAATCGGGTCAATCGATGAAGAGTCGACTGTATTAGAATTGTTTGCAGGCTCAGGAAGCATAGGCATCGAATTTTTGGCAAGAGGAGCAAAACACTGTACATTTGTTGATATATCTCGTAAAAGTCTTAATTATGTGAAAAAGAATTTGGAATTATGTAATTTTAGCGAAAAAGCTAAAATTATATCCTCTGATTATGAAAAAGCAATAATAAATTTATCTAAGGACAATGAAAAATTTGACTATATTTTTGCAGACCCGCCATACGAGTTAAACATAAGCAATAAAATATTAAATAAAATTGTTGAATATGGTATATTAAAAAGCGACGGACTCCTTATTATTGAAAGCGACAAATCCGAAAAAGTAATTGATAATGAAGTTGCAAATATGATAGAATATAAAGAGAAAATATATGGAAGGACTAAAATCAGCATAATCAAATATTTGGAGGAACAATGAAAGTATTATACACCGGGAGTTTCGACCCTATAACAATGGGACACCTTGATATAATTAAAAGAATTTCGAAAAAATTTGAAGAGGTTGTTGTAACGGTATTTAATAATAAAGAAAAGAAATACTGGTTTTCCATAGAAGAAAGATGTGAGATGGTAAGAGAAGCCGTTAAGGATTTAGAAAATGTTGAGGTGGATTTTACGGGAGGGCTAGTAGTAGATTATTGTAAAAGGAATAATATCAGCATTATAGTAAGGGGGTTGAGAGCCGTATCCGATTATGAATATGAGCTGGCAATATCAAGTATTAACAAACATTTAAATAATGAATTAGAAACTATATTTTTGGTTGCAACATCGGAATATTCTTTTTTAAGTTCCAGCATGGTAAAAGATGTGGCTGAACATGGAGGAAACATTGAAGGATTAGTTCCTGATAATGTTGCACAAAATATATATAGATTACTTGGGAGGAAGTAAAAATGGATATCTTGAATTTATTGGAAAGGATAGAGGATATTATAGAAGACTCTTCTAAGTTTCCCTTATCAAATAAGGTTATGATTGACAAAGAAGAAGTTTTGGAAGTAATAAATGAAATCAGATTAAAATTACCTGATGAAATCAACAGAGCTTCATGGGTTGCAAAAGAGAGACAGCGTATACTTAATGAAGCACAGAGCGAGGCAGATGAACTTATCAATAAAGTAAAAGAGCAACAGAAACACTTAATTGAAGAAAGTGAAATAACAAGACAAGCTAAAATTTATGCAAATGAAATAATTGAGGAAGCAGAAAGAAAAGCAAACGAAATGAAAGTTGGAGCATATAATTACAGCGATGAAATATTGTCCAAGCTTCAGGATAAAATCAAAGAAATAAACAACATAATAGAAGACAATAGAGAAGTACTTAAAAAGATGTAATAATAAATAAAGAACCATCCCGATAATTAAATTAGGAGGTTCTTTAAATTTTATTTATTTGTGCTCAATTCTTCTGTGATTTTATGCCTGTATACCTCCATCATTTCGGAGAAAATTTTACCGGTTGGAGGCGGAGTGTAAGTAATAATGTTTGCACCTGCTCTTATGGTTTCCAATATACTTTCAGGTGTCGGCCCACCCGTTGCAATAATCGGAAAATATGGGTGTTTTTCTCGTATTTGTCTTACAATATTTGTTGTATTTGCTCCTCCTGAAACGTTGAAAATGGATACTCCTGCCTTTATTCTTGATTCGAAATCCTCTTTTTCGGACACTATTGTAATTATAATCGGTATATCCAATCTCTCTTTCATTTCGGATATCAGTTCATTCTTAGTAGGCGCATTCAATACTACCCCATAGGCTCCCGTCAATTCGGCATTTAAAGCAATATCAATTGATCTCTGTCCTGTTGTTGTACCTCCTCCGACACCTACAAACACAGGCGTAGGAGATATATCTATAATTGCCTGGTTAATTGCCAATTGAGGAGTAAAAGGATATACTGCAATTACCCCGTCTGCATTATTATTCTTTATAATTGCTAAATCAGTTGTATAGATTAAGGACTTTATTCTTTTCCCAAAAATTTTTATACCGCTGGCATTGTATATTTCTTGCGGCATCTGTATGGGTTTCTTTTTTAGAACGGATTCAATGGTCGGTACAAACTTTTTATCCTTAATCTCAGTGTTTGATTTTACGGCTTCACTGTAATTATCGGTAATAATTTCTTTATTATCCATATACGACTCCTTTTTAGATTATTATACTTTTTTTATTAATAAAATTCAACACAAATAAAAATAAAGCTATGCAATTTTATAAATAAAAGGTATAATACAAGTAGTACAATCAGCGGAGGTCATTTTGAAAAAATTAATGCTTTCAGGGACTGTTCAGATTGAAACAAGAAGATTTGTACTTAGGAAATTCCAAATGTCCGATGCACAAGATATTTATTATAATTGGTTAAGCGACAAGGATTCAGCTAAATATAATGCATGGAGGGTTCATACGTCTATTGATGAAACAAAAGAATATCTATCGGAATGGACGAGCCTTTATAAAAAAGATGATTATTTGCACTGGGCTGTTGTGGACAAGGAAACAAAAGAAGTAATCGGATCAGTTACCGTATCAAACATTAAAAAGTGGAAAAAATATTGTGAAGTAGGTTACACTATAGCAAAAAAACTATGGAATCAAGGAATTGCTACGGAAGTATTAATCAGTATACTGCATTATTTAACACAAGAAGTTGGATTTGAAAAAGTTTGTGCAATTCATGATATTAGAAATGAAGCATCAGGGAGAGTTATGGAAAAGGCAGGAATGAAATTTGTAAAAAATAAAACTCACATTTTTTTAAACAGCGATAATATAATAATGAAATGCAGATTATATGAGTACAGAGGTATGGGGACACACCTCTAGTATAAGGAAAGTCTTTGCAAGTTCGAGGAATGTCCCCAAAAATAAAGGTTGCTTTAAAGATGTTTTATGTTATAATATAATGGTTAATTCATGAATCTAAGGTCAATAATTGAATGATACATAGAAACTTAAGGATAACGGAGGGCTAAATGAGTTCAAAATTAATAAAAAAAGAGAAAAATACAGTTACATTAGAATTTACAGTATCTCAAGATGAGTTTGATAAGGCTGTGAATAAAGCATATTTAAAGGTTAAGAATAATATAAATGTTCAGGGATTCAGAAAGGGAAAAGCTCCAAGACATATTATAGAAAAAAAATATGGAAAGAGCATTTTTTATGATGATGCTTTGGATATTGCTGTTCAGGAAGCATATCCGAAAGCTGTTAATGAATTAGAATTAGACATTATAGACAGTCCTAAAATAAATGTTGAAAAATTTGAAGATGGTGAAGAAATAGTATTTACGGCCGAAGTTGAAGTAATGCCGGAAGTTGAACTGCCGAAGTACAAAGGAATTGAGGTTGTAAAGACAGAAATAAAAGTAACTGACGAAGATGTAGAAAGAGAATTAAAATCAATACAGGAAAAAAATGCGAGAATAGTTGAAGTTGCGGACAGACCAGTTCAAAAAGGCGACTTTTTAACAATTGATTATGCCGGTTTTGTCGGAGAAGAACAATTTGAAGGCGGTACAGCCGAAAATCAAACATTGGAAATCGGCTCGAATTCTTTTATACCGGGGTTTGAAGACCAATTGATAGGCAAGTCAAAAGGTGATGAGGTAACAGTTAATGTAACATTCCCTGATGATTATCATGCAGAGAATTTAAAAGGCAAGGATGCAGTTTTCAATGTTAAAATACATGAAATCAAAGCAAAGGAACTTCCTGAAATGGATGATGAATTTGCTAAGGATGTAAGTGAATTTGATACATTGGAGGAGCTGATAGAGGATACCAGAAAAGTATTGGAAAAAAAGGCTGCCGACCAATCTAAAATCTCAAACGACAACAAAGTTATAACAAAAATTGTAAATGATACAAAGTTAGAAGTTCCCGAAGTTTTAATCCAGAGGGAAATTGAGCATATGGGAAGAGATTACGAGCAGCAGTTCCGTCAGCAAGGATTTACCGGCAAAGAATACGACGAGTTGATTAATAATTTTGTTAATCAATATAAGGAAAGTGCCAGAGGTCAGGCTGAGTTCAATGTAAAGGCAGAATTGGTTTTAGAAGAAATTATTAAAAAAGAAGAAATAACAGTTTCAGATGAAGAATTACAAGAGGAAATAAATAAAATAGCAGAGTCATACAAGGTTGAAGAAGACAGACTTGAAGGATTTAAAGAAAGTTTAATGCAGTCAAGCAAAGGCTATATTGAAGAAACTCTTAAAAAAAGAAAAGTCTTTGATATGCTTGTTGAAAATGCGGTTTTTGTCGATGCTCCTGAGACTGTTGAATCAATAGAAGCTCATGAAACAATTAATGAAAGCGAAAAAGCAGAAGAGCCGGAAGAAGACAAAGAATAAGATTAAGATAAATTTAAGAAAATTAAGTACAATTAAGGTAGAAATAAATATAATATAGGAGGAATAAAGATGACATTAATACCATATGTAATTGAACAGACCGGTAGAGGTGAAAGGTCTTACGATATATTTTCAAGACTTTTAAAAGATAGAATTGTAATACTTAGTGATGAAGTTAATGATGCGACGGCAAGCTTAATAGTTGCACAAATGTTGTTTTTGGAGTCTGAAGACCCGGATAAAGATATACAATTTTATATCAATTCACCCGGAGGCTCCATTACTGCAGGCATGGCAATTTATGACACCATGCAGTTAATAAAACCTGATGTTTCAACAATATGCGTCGGGATGGCAGCCAGTATGGGAGCATTCCTGCTCTTGTCCGGAGCAAAAGGAAAGAGATTTGCTCTTCCAAATTCAGAAATAATGATTCACCAGCCTTTGGGAGGCATGAGAGGGCAAGCTTCAGACATAAAAATACATGCCGATAGAATTATCAAGATAAGAGATACATTAAACAAGATTATTAGCGAAAAAACAGGTCAACCGATAGCAAAGGTACAACAGGATACAGACAGAGATAACTTTATGACTGCGGAGGAAGCTAAGATCTATGGCATAATAGATGATATTATAGCTAAAAGAAAATAAGGAGTGTTTCAATGAGCAAAGTAAATGAAAAACATATTAAATGCTCGTTTTGCGGCAAGTCTCAGGAGCAGGTAAGAAGACTTATAGCCGGTCCGGATGTTTATATATGTGATGAATGTATAGAGTTATGCTATAACATTGTTGATGAAGATATAGATTTATTTGAAGAATATGATTTTACGGAATTGCCAAAACCAAAAGAAATGAAGGCAAAATTGGATGAGTACGTAATAAATCAGGATAACGCAAAAAAAGCTTTGGTTGTAGCGGTATACAATCATTATAAAAGAATTAACTACAAAACTAAAGATGACGGAGTAGAAATTCAAAAAAGCAACATACTATTGTTGGGACCTACAGGCAGCGGAAAAACATATTTGGC
The DNA here is from genome assembly GCA_003483345.1 of Clostridiales bacterium. Lineage (GTDB taxonomy): Bacteria > Bacillota > Clostridia > Tissierellales > Sedimentibacteraceae > Sedimentibacter. The sequence continues at coordinate 15,215 of DMWH01000231.1, forward strand.
ACAAACATTGGCAAAATTATTAAATGTACCCTTTGCCATAGCTGATGCCACATCTTTAACCGAAGCAGGATATGTAGGCGAAGATGTTGAAAATATCCTTTTAAAATTATTGCAGGCAGCGGACTTTGATGTAGAAAGAGCCGAAAAGGGTATAATATATATCGATGAAGTTGATAAAATTTCAAGACGTTCAGAGAACCCTTCAATAACAAGGGATGTAAGCGGCGAAGGTGTACAGCAGGCATTGCTTAAAATACTTGAAGGAACTGTTGCCAATGTTCCGCCCCAGGGAGGAAGAAAACATCCTCATCAGGAATTCATTCAAATAGATACCACCAATATATTGTTTATACTTGGAGGAGCATTTGATGGTATTGAGAAAATAATTCAAAGAAGAGTGGGTAAGAAAAGCATTGGTTTTGGAGCAGATATTTCAGGAAACAACTCAATGGATACGGATGAATTGTTAAAACAGGTTCAATCCCAGGATTTATTGAAGTATGGAATGATTCCTGAATTTGTCGGAAGAATACCGGTAATTGTAGCTTTGGAAAAATTAGATAAAAATGCTTTAATATCAATTCTGACGGAACCAAAGAACTCCTTAGTCAAACAATACAAAGAATTATTTAAAATGGATAACGTAGAGTTGGAAATCGAGAAAGATGCTCTGGAAGAAATAGCTAAGAAGGCATTGGAAATCAATACGGGAGCAAGAGGCTTAAGAGGAATTCTTGAAAGCACAATGACTGAAGTAATGTATGAAATTCCATCAAGAAGTGATATCAAGAAATGTGTTATTACTAAAGACACAATTATAAATAAAAGTGAGCCGAAATTAGTATTAACAAAGAAGCCTGTTTCTGATAAGAAAGAGAATGTTTCATAGACTGCCTGCCATTAGCAGGCAGTTTTTTAAGGAGAAAGTATGATTAAGAATTATAAAATTGAGAGAAGAAACCTTCCGCTGATTCCGATAAGAGGCATAGGAATTTTCCCCAATACCGTAATACATTTTGACATAGGAAGGGAAAAATCGATAAATGCATTGGAAGAAGCAATGCTTGAAGATTCAGATATTTTTTTGACCGTACAAAAGGTTGCGGACATGGAGTCGCCTAAGGAAGATGATTTTTATGAAGTGGGCGTTATTTGTAAAATAAAGCAAATGATTAAAATGCCCGGAGACAATATCAGAGTCCTTGTTGAAGGTATAAACAGGGCTAAAATTGTATCTGTAACCCAGGATGACCCCTATTTTGAAGTTGCTTTGGATGAGTATATATATGACGACAGTCTTCCTATTGATGATAATTTGGAGGCAATGGTTCGTCTTACATTAAACAATTTTGAAGAATATGCTTTAATTTATGCAAAAATTGCACCGGATGCCGTTATATCACTTAAAGAAATAAAAAATCCCGATAAGCTTGCAGATGTTGTTGCTTCATATATTTATCTGAAAACAAATCAAAAACAAGCTCTTCTGGAAATTTTTGACCCTTATAAGAGGCTTGAATCCATAAATAAAATGTTAGCGAAAGAAATTAAGGTGCTGCAGATAGAAAATGAAATAAACGAGCTTGTTAAAAAACAGGTCAGCGAGTTTCAAAAAGATTATTATTTAAAAGAGCAGATGAGAGCTATTCAAAAAGAATTAGGGGAAGATGAAGGTACGGATTATGAAGTTGAAGAGTATCTTCAAAAAATCTCAAAGGCCAACATGCCTAAAGATGTAAAAGAAAAAGCAGAAAAGGAAATTAACAGACTTTTAAAAATATCTCCATCTTCACCGGATGCCGGGGTTATAAGAACGTATGTTGATTGGCTTTTAGATTTACCTTGGAATAAAAAGACAAAGGACAATACCGATTTAAGCAGAGCCAGAAAAATACTTGCTGAAGACCATTACGGATTGGAAGAAGTAAAGGAAAGAATATTGGAATATTTAGCTGTAAAGAATATTAAAAAGGATATGAAGGGACCAATACTGTGCTTTGTGGGACCACCGGGAGTAGGGAAAACATCAATTGCAAAATCCATTGCTCGCGCCATGGATAGAAAGTATGTGCGAATTTCTTTGGGAGGAGTAAGGGACGAAGCAGAAATCAGGGGTCACAGAAGAACATATATCGGTGCAATACCGGGAAGAATAATATCATCAATTGCAAAAGTAAAAGTGAATAATCCCGTATTTTTATTGGATGAAATAGATAAGTTAAACAGTGATTTTAAAGGTGACCCGGCTTCTGCACTGCTCGAAGCACTTGACCCTGAGCAAAACAATACATTTACCGACCATTATATTGAGGCACCTTTCAGTTTGCAAAATGTAATGTTTATTACAACCGCAAACACGACCTCAACCATTCCCGGTCCTCTTTTGGACAGGATGGAAGTTATTGAAATATCAGGATACACAGATATTGAAAAAAGAAATATTGCAGAAAAATATTTAATTAAAAAACAACTTTCCGAGCATGGACTTAAAGAAAACCAGGTAAAAATTTCAACAAATGCAATAAATGAAATAATCGAAAGATATACAAGAGAATCAGGAGTCAGAAACTTAGAAAGAAATATAGGTAAATTAATAAGAAAAGCTGCGGTTCAAATAGTAGAAAAAAACAAAAGCACTGTTTCAATAAATAATTTAAACATAAAAAAATATTTAGGCATCCCTAAATATGATTATGATATTGCCTATGAGGAAGACCAGGTTGGAGTTGTAACAGGACTTGCTTGGACTCAGGTAGGCGGAGAAACACTGTTTGTTGAAGTGAATACCATGAAGGGTGACGGGAAACTACAGCTTACAGGACAATTAGGCGATGTTATGAAGGAATCTGCAATGGCTGCATTAAGCTATATAAAAGCCAATGCGGAAAATTTCGATATTGACAATAAAATATTTAAAGAAACGGACATCCATGTACATGTGCCTGAAGGTGCAATTCCAAAGGATGGTCCTTCCGCAGGAATTACCATGGCAACAGCAATAATATCGGCTTTGACAAAGAAACCTGTCAGAAAAGATGTTGCGATGACCGGTGAAATTACAATTACGGGAAGAGTTCTTCCCATCGGAGGCCTTAAAGAAAAACTTTTGGCTGCAAAGAGAGCAGGAATTAAAAAAGTTTTACTCTGCTCTAAAAACAAGGCGGATGTTTCGAAAATTGACCCAAAAATAATTCGCTCAATGGAAATTGTATATGCAGATAAAATAGATGATGTGGTGAAAGAAGCGTTGCGATAAGATATAAAAAATCCGCTAACGGTTTTGGCCAAGAATAAGAAGGGATATATATGATTATCAGAAAAGCTGAATTTTTGATTTCAGCGGTTAAAAAAGAGCAGTATCCGAATACTGGAGTTCCTGAAATAGCATTTGCAGGCAAATCAAATGTCGGCAAGTCTTCTATGATAAATGCTTTGGTCAACAGGAGAAATCTTGCGAAAACCAGCTCACAGCCCGGAAAAACACAAACCTTGAATTTTTACAATATAAATGATGAATTCAACTTTGTGGACCTTCCGGGATATGGCTATGCAAAAGTATCAAAGGCAGAACAAGCTAAATGGGCAGATATGATTGATTTATACTTGCACAGCAGACAACAGCTTAAGGAAGTTATACTGCTTGTAGATATAAGGCATGAGCCGGGCAGAAACGACCTGCTGATGTACGAATGGATTAAAAGCTTTGGGTTCAAAGGATATATTATAGCTACAAAAGCAGATAAATTATCTAAGTCCCAACAGATTAAAAGTTTGAATAATATTAAAAAAACCTTACAAATAAAGGATATAGGTTTAATATATCAATTTTCATCAACATCCAAACTTGGAGTAGAAGAAATATGGATACTATTTGAAAGCATCTTAAATTTACATGATTAGACAAACCCCTGTAAAAAATAAGAATACCTTTGTGTTATAATATATTTTGCTGTTTAAGCTCATTAAAACAGGGTATATTATGACGAGGAGGAATTATTATGCATTATGTAGTTGAAAGAAAAGTTAATAGCGACATTAAATGCGGCAAGAAGATAATCGAAGAGATTCTTGGAAGCATTGAGGGACTGATTGATCCCAATACCTATTTCAACACAAAACTTATTCTTAATGAACTGATGATAAATAGTGTCGTCCACGGTAATTGTGGAGACTTAAATAAAATGATATATATAAAAGTCTATATTAACGAATCAAGAATTATTGTTGAGGTTTCAGACGAAGGTTCAGGTATTTGCTATGAGCATAAAAATTGCGGGGAATATGATTATTTGGAATGCGGAAGAGGTTTAATGCTGGTGGAAGGACTTTCCGACAAGTTAAGCATTGAAGGAAATACGGTTACTTGTGTACAATATTTAAAATAATTATTTAAATAACATACAAAATTTGCTATAATAAACACTACGAGTGTTTATTTTTTATGGTATGGGGACACACCGATGTCCCTGTTCAAGGAGTAATAATGGACAATATAAAACTTTCTGTCAGAGAATTGGTCGAATTCATTTATAAAAGCGGCGATATTAATGTAAGAAATTTAGGTGCAGATAGAGCAATTGAAGGAATTAAAGCCCATAAAATTCTCCAGAATCAAATGGGAGAAAATTATTATAAAGAATACTATCTGAAAGGCGAATTTGTCCTTAACGATATTATATTTTTGATTGAAGGCAGAGCAGACGGAATTTTAATTGAAGACGATGAAACAATAATTGATGAAATAAAATCAACTTATACGGATTTAAGTTTGATTAATGGTGAATACAGCACCGCCCATATGGCTCAGGCTAAATGCTACGGTTATATGTACGGACTCTCAAACAATTTGGAAAATATCAGTGTGCAGCTTAGGTACTATAATCTTGACACCAAAGAAGTGAAAACAATAAAGCAGACATTTTCAACAGAAGAATTAAAAATATTTTTTTATTCTCTTCTTAATACATATATTGATTGGGCAGAAACAATTATAAATCTTCGAAAAGAAAGAAACAGGACAATAAAGGAATTAAATTTTCCTTTTGAAAAATATAGAAAAGGACAAAGAGATTTTTCGATAGCTGTATATTTATCAATAAGGTCAGGAAAAAAACTTTTTGCACAGGCACCTACGGGAGTGGGGAAAACAGTATCCGTTTTATTTCCTGCAATAAAATCCCTGTATGAAAAAAATGCTAAAATATTCTATCTTACGGCCAAGTCTTCAACAAAGACTATAGCTTTCAACACTGTTAAAATGATGCATAAACAGGGTCTTAGGCTGAGAACAACCGTTATAACCGCCAAGGACAAAATTTGCTTCATGGATGAAACAAAATGCGAGCCGGAATACTGCCCTTATGCAAAGGGTTATTATGACAAGCTTAATATTCCATTAAGAGAAACAATAAAGAATAATTGCATGTATGACCGTGAGTTTATTGAAGAATTAGGAAAAAAGTATGAACTGTGCCCTTTTGAACTGAGCCTTGATCTGTCCTATATGTCAGATATAGTAATATGTGATTACAACTATTATTTTGACCCGAGGGTAGCACTGAAAAGAGAGGATCTATTTAATAAGGACAAGGATATACTGCTCATAGATGAGGCGCATAATCTTGAAGACCGAGTACGAAATATGTATTCTCCGGAGTTAATCAAGGAAGAATTTTATGAAGTATATAAAATTATTAAATCTGAAAAAAGCTTAAGCAAGGAATTATTTAATATTAATAAAAAATTTATAAATATTAAAAAGAGTATAGATGAAGCACAAATATTAAAAGAAACTCCGGAAGAATTAATAAATGCTTTAAGAAAATTTATCGCTAAGGCTGATAAATATTTCAACGAAAGAAAAAATGAAAAAATTCCGGAGGAACTTACCGACATATATTTTAAGAGTATTTTTTTTATAAAAATATCGGAAATTGCGGATGATAATTTTTGCTATTATGCCGATTCTGCAAACAATAAAACAATGGTGAAATTATTCTTGATTGATACTTCCCAAATATTGAAGGAAATTGAAAGGAATGCCCGGTCATCAATTTTCTTCTCGGCAACTTTAACTCCCTTGAAATATTTCAGATATATATTAGGGGGAGAGGAAGATGATTATATATTAAAGTTAAGCTCTCCTTATGATAAAGAGAATTTAAACTTAATGATAACTTCAGATATATCAATGAAATACACAAAGAGGGATTCAAATATTGAAAAGACATGTGAATATATCAATACTTTGATAACAGAAAAAAAGGGAAATTATATGATATTTTTCCCCTCTTATAATTTCATGAATAAGGTTTATTCGGTATATGAATCATTGTATGATACCATGAACATAATTGTTCAAAGCCAGGGGCTCAATGAAGAAGAACAGATGGATATCTTAAGCAGGTTCGAAAATGAGCGCAATGTGGTTCTATTCACTGTTGTAGGGGGTACTTTTTCTGAAGGAATTGATTTACCCCTTGATAAATTAATTGGCGCAGTTATAATAGGAACCGGGATACCGCAAATTTCTTTTGAAAGAAATATAATTAAAGCATTTTTTGATGAAAAAATGAACACGGGTTATGATTATGCATATAAATATCCCGGCTTCAACAAAGTCCTTCAATCAGCAGGAAGAGTAATACGAACTGAAGATGATAGGGGAACAGTCCTGTTGATTGACTCAAGATTTTGTCAATATACATATTTGAAATTATTTCCCGACCACTGGAAACATTTTAAGAAAATTAAGACTTCAGAAGATATAAAAAATTTGTTGTAGTATAGGAGGACATATGAATATATTATCCGATAAAAATGTAATGAACAATCAAATTATTACAAAGGAAGAAACAGAGCTTCTTATAAATAAGACTAAAATTTATGAGGTAGTAAGGGTTATTGATGGAAAGCCTATTTTTTTAAAGGAACATTTCCAACGTATGAGCGAAAGCATAAATTTAAGCGGAATAGAAGGAAACATAAATTATGAAGAGTTCAAAAATTCCGTAGAATTGCTTATAAAAGAGAATTCCTTCAAAAATTTAAACATTAGAGTTTCTTACTTTTATGATAAAAAGCCTCTTACTTTGTTCTACTTTATTGAAAGTTACTATCCTTCCAAAGACGAATTTGCTGAAGGAGTACATACCGTTACGGTGAAAATGGAGAGAGCAAACCCCAATGTTAAGTCATTCCAAAAAGAATATAAGGATAAAGTTACAAGAATAATTAAAGAAAATAATGCTTTTGAAGCCATATTAATAAATCATGACAACACGGTCAGCGAGGGAAGCAAATCAAATATTTTTTTCGTAGAAGGCAATAAGCTGATAACATCGCCGGATTCTTCTGTTCTTTTGGGCGTCACAAGAAGTAAGGTTATAAGCGTTTGTGAAGAAAATTCGATAGAGGTTCATAAAAGGATAATTAGATTGGACGAGATAGAAAGTTTCGACGGCGTATTCTTAACAGGTACATCAAATGATGTACTTCCGATAAAAACCGTTGATAATATTGTCTTTAATTCTTCCGAAAATGAAGTTGTGAAGAAGGTGTCCAGATTATATTTAGGAGAGGTTAAAAAAGAGATTGAGAAGGGTTAGGTCATAAACACAAAAATGGCCTGGTGGCCATTGTTGTGAAGCATTAATATGCATAAAAGGGGTATTGGGAATATATTTGGTTATCGGGGGGGATAACCAATAACAATTATAGCAAACATAAAATTATTATGCAAGCTTTTTTTACAAATTTCGAGTTCCCTAGGTGCCTTCTCCAGGTGCCTGGCACCGTTAGATGAAGGGCTTGTCAAAGAATCTTAAAAGAAACTTATAAAAATAAACAAAGAGGTAAATATGTTAGTATATTTGGATAACAGTGCAACGACAAAAGTAAGAGATGAAGTATTGAAAGAAATAATAGATGCTCATGAAAATTATTACGGGAATCCTTCTTCCCTGCACAGGATGGGACATAAGGTTGAAAAGAAGATTGATGAAGCAAGAACACTTTCGGCAAAACTCATAGGTGCAAAACCTGAAGAAATTTATTTTACCGGCGGAGGAACGGAAAGCAATAATATTGCAATTTTTGGACATTTATCAAACCTAAAGGAGTACAATAATGTTATCACCACTAATATTGAGCATCCTTCCGTATACAATGTTTTTAAACAGTTAGAAGACAGATGTTTGGTTAAGTATTTAGAAACGGATGAAAACGGAAAAATTAATATTGATGAGCTTCATAATATGGTGGATGAAAATACCCTCCTCATATCAATTATGCATGTAAACAATGAAATTGGAGCAGTTCAGGAATTGAATGAAATTACGGCAATTATAAAGCGAAAAAACAAAAATGCAAAACTGCATGTTGATGCTGTTCAATCCTATGGGAAAATTAAAATAGATGTAAATAAAACTCCTCTTGATACCTTGTCGTTCAGCAGCCACAAAATACACGGGCCTAAGGGAGTAGGCGGATTATTTATACGCTCCGGTATAAAAATAACTCCATTAATTTACGGAGGAGGACAGGAGAGAGGGATTCGCTCGGGAACCGAGAACACAACAGGAATTATAGGCTTCGGCAAGGCTTGTAAATTAATGTATGATAATTTTGATGAGGAAGTAAATAAGCTTTACGGTTTAAAAAATACATATATAAAAAGGCTTGAAGAAATTGAAGATATTAAAATAAACAGTCCTATAGACGGAGCTCCTCATATTATTAGTGTATCATTTAAAAATGTGCCGGGAGAAGTATTGGTTCATTATTTGGAAGATAAAAATATTTTTGTTTCAACCGGCTCTGCTTGCTCTTCAAAATCAAAAGACAGCAGGATATTGGAAGCAATAAAACTAAGCAAGGAATACCGGGCAGGAACTATACGCATCAGTCTTGGTCATTTTAATAACTTTGAAGAAGTCGATTATGTAATTGATAATATTAAAAAATCGGTTAAAGATATAAGAAGTATAACAAAGAGAGGATAATATGTACAATATAGCTGCAGTAAGCTTCGGAGAATTATTTTTAAAAGGAAAAAACAGAGGAAAATTTGAGCAAAAGCTGATTGAGCAAATCAAATATGCTCTGAAAGAATTTAATCATGTGTCCGTATACAAAGATTCAGGCAAGGTATATGTTGAAACGAAAAATGAAGAGGATATGGATAAAATAGTCGAAAAGGTAAGGAAAATTTTTGGCATATCCAATATAAGTCCTTCCGTTAAAACAAGCAAGGATGTAGATATAATTATTGAAAAAACAATTGAACTGTTTAGATATCTGTTAAGTAAGGAGGATATAAAAACATTTAAAATTAAAACCAAGAGAAGCGACAAGGAATTTCCCCTTAAATCAATGGATTTCAGTGCCTTAGTGGGCGGTAAAATCTTGGAGAATTTCAGCTTTGTAAAAGTTGATGTCCATACCCCCGATGTGGAAGTATATATTGATATTAAAAAATGCTGCTATATATCTTCCGAAAGAATAAAAACATTGGGCGGTCTTCCCCTTGGCTCGAACGGAAGAGCACTGCTATTACTTTCAGGTGGAATTGACAGCCCTGTTGCAGGATATATGATTGCAAAAAGAGGTGTTGAAATAGATGCACTTTATTTTCATACATATCCTTTTACGTCTGAGAGAGCAAATGAAAAAGTAATTAAGCTGAAACAAAAACTTGAAGAATATTGCGGGAAAATAAAATTATACAGTATTAACATGCTTGAAATTCACAAAGCAATAAGAGAATTTTGCAAAGAAGAAGAAACCACTATATTGGCAAGGCGTTTTATGATGCGTATTGCAGAAAAAATTGCATTGGAAAATAAAATCGATATGCTTATTACGGGAGAAAGCCTGGGTCAGGTTGCAAGCCAGACAATGAAGTCAATGGCTGTTATTGAAGATGCAATCAATATGCCTATTCTTAAACCCCTGGTGGGATTAGATAAATCTGAAATAATAGAAATTGCTCGAGAAATAGGCACCTATGAGACTTCAATTTTGCCATATGATGACTGCTGCTCTGTATTTGCTCCACAGCATCCTTTAATAAATCCTAAGCTTGAGAGTATTAAAAGGTCTGAAAGCAATTTAAATGTCGAAGAATTAATCGAAAAAGTATTATCAACTTTAGAAATTTTATAATAAAAACAAGAAAACATTTCAGTGTTATCACATATTTTTTTATCTGACATATATTGAATTATAAATTAAGAGAGGTGATTTATATGTCAGATGAAGTAAGAGCAACTAATTTCAGATGCTGCGATGACAGATCTAATGATTGGTTCGAATGGTTAATTATATTGGGGATTATATTTTTCTTGTTAGGAGGAAACAATTTCTTCGGAAGAGGATTCGGCAGATAGTACTTACTGAAATGCGGCTTTAGAGGCCGTATTTTTTTTATCTCTTGATTTTCTATTATATAGGTTGTATACTAATCTTTAATATAGAGGAGGATGTTGACAAAATGTTTAAAGTAGCACTTTTTTGTGACATACCCCAGGAAACTTTAAATTTGCTTCCTGAGGATAAATATTATTTAATAAGAGAAGAAACATCAGAAGCTGACGGAATTATAATAAGAAGTTTGGATATTCATGATATGAAGTTTTCAAAACAGCTCAAAGCCATAGCCAGGTCGGGAGCAGGAGTAAACAACATTCCTGTTGAAAGATGCTCAGAAGAAGGCATTGTCGTATTCAATGCTCCCGGAGCAAATGCCAACGCGGTGTGCGAGTTAACTTTTTTAGGACTGTTAATGAGCTCAAGAAAAGTAATAGACAGTATAGATTGGACAAAGAAGCTGGAAAGCAACGTCGTTGAAACCGTGGAAAGGGAGAAATCCAAATTCGTAGGACCGGAGCTGAAAGGGAAAACTCTTGGGGTTATAGGACTTGGAAATGTGGGACATCTTGTTGCAAACCTGGGGACTAAACTAGGTATGGAGGTTATCGGATATGACCCTTATATTTCAGTAAAAAACGCACTCTCATTATCCTGGGATGTTCAATATACCAGTGATATTAATGATTTATATAAAAGAAGCGATTATATAACCATTCATGTTCCTTATAATAATGAAACAAAGGACTATATAAATAAAGATAATATTAAATTGATGAAGGACGGTGTAAAAATATTAAATTTTGCCCGTCACGGAATAATCAATGAGGATGATTTAATAGAAGCTTTAGAAAGTGGTAAGGTAAGTTATCATGTTTCAGACCTGCCAAACGAAAAACTTTTAAAAGCAAAAAATACCTTGTGTATTCCTCATCTGGGAGGCTCTACAATCGAAGCGGAAGAAAACTGTGCCGAAATGGCTGTTACGGAGTTGACAGAATACTTGGAAAAAGGCAACATTACAAATTCCGTTAATTTTCCCGACTGTGCCATGGACAGGTATCCAGGAACGGATAGGATTGTTGTTTTGAATAAGAATATTCCAAATATGATAGGTAAAATGACCACTGCACTTGCATCTCAGAATGTTAACATAATAGGGATGGTCAATAAATCAAAAGGTGACTATGCTTGTAATATAATTGACGTAATCGGTGAGCTCAATGAAGATATGTTAAATGGATTAGTAGAGCATTACGGCATACTAAGAGTAATGCTTATTAAAAATAAGAGGTCCAAAAAATGAAAAAAGTCAACATATATACGGATGGAGCCTGCAGCAAGAATCCGGGTCCCGGAGGGTATGGTGTAATATTGGAATACAAAGGACATGAAGTTGAGCTTTCGGGCGGTTCAGAAAATACAACCAACAATCAAATGGAACTTATGGGGGTTATTACAGGACTTGAGGCATTAAAAGAGCCCTGCGATGTTACAATTGTAACAGACTCAAAGTATATTGCCGATTCCTTCAACAAAGGATGGATTGATTCATGGCAGAAAAAGTCTTGGAAGAAATCTGATGGCAAAGCAGTTTTAAACAAGGAATTATGGCAAAGACTATTAAAGGCTATGGAAGGACATAAAGTAAAATTTGTTCATGTGCCCGGGCACAAAGGGCACATCTATAATGAGAGATGTGATAAACTAGCCGTGCAAGAAAGAAAAAAATTTGAAAAAAAGTAAAGATGCATAATGTGGAAACATTCACTTTATCATGAATATTATAAACTAACAAATTATAATATGAGGTGATTATAGTGATTTATAGACAAAATCAGCAATTATGCCCTAATATATATTCAATGCCATACGAGGTGCGACCCGGAGATACGTTAAATTCAATAGCAGCAAGATTTGGTACAAATTTAGTAGGGCTGATTGAATTGAATCCTACATTAAGATTAAGGTCATTAACGGAAGGAATGACTATATGTGTGCCAAGGGTTCCTGAAAGACCGCCATGTGTTAATGGAGCCTACTATACCATAAGGGAAGGAGATAGTTTTTATAATATTGCGCAAAGATATGG
>DMWH01000231.1:27746-28749 GCA_003483345.1 Clostridiales bacterium
GATATTCTCATATCTTACAATTTAAGCTTAAATGAATTAAGAGATGCAAATGTTAATTTCAATCCTAATATTATTGTACCCGGAACTGAACTATGCATACCTCAGGAAACATTTATGCAGTGTCCTGAAGGAACAACCACAGAATACGTAATACAGGCGGGAGACAGTCTTTCTACAGTGGCAATTGCAAATAATATTACACCTTCAGAATTACTTATTGCAAATCCTCATTTGAGACCGGCAAACTTTCTGATTGTAGGAACAAGAGTGTGTATACCGACAGCACGATAATATGAAAATCAGCACAGCAGTGAAAACTGCTGTGTTTTAATTAGTCTAATATCATTTGAGGAATTTATCAAAAATATTCACTTCTTTTGTTGTGATTCATAAACTATATGGAGGTGATTGCAGTGTATGTTGAAAAGATCGTTACAACAGGCATATGTCAGGGAAAATTATTTTTGTTTATAATGGAGCTTTTAAAAGAGGATTATTCTTTTAAAAAAGCTTTATATTTGGGAGCAGGCGACAGTCTTGCAATCCACAGCATAGAAGTTTTTAATGATGCCGTATATATGACAGATTCCTTTAATAACAAAATTTACAAATTCGACAGCGTAAATAATTTTTTTGAAACCAATGTGGGAAGAGACCCGCGGCATATGTGCACGGACAAAGATAATATATATGTAGCAAATTTTGAATCGGATAATATTTCAATCATTGAAATGGATACCTTCACACTTACAGGCTCTTTACCTGCAGGCATAAAAGCACATGACGTAATTTATTCAGAAAAAAACAAGTCGCTTTACACAACCTGCTACGAAGAAAATGAAGTATTGGAATACAGTATTGACAATGGAATAAGAAGACGATTCAAAACGGATGGAAAGCCCATGCATATATTTGTGCTGGATGATACGATAATAGTAATGACTTATTATGTCAATGGGATTGTACAAACTAAAATAAATTTCATTAATTTATCAAATAAAGA
>DMWH01000264.1:0-4357 GCA_003483345.1 Clostridiales bacterium
GGGGGACACCTTCATGGAAGACTAGCCGTTCAAGTCATGCCATGAAGAAATGTCCCCGAATAAAGGATTTTTTATGACAATAATATTCTTTGTATTCGGTTTAATAATAGGCTCATTTCTAAATGTATGCATCTGCCGCATACCATTACATAAATCCATAATCAATCCCCCATCCTCCTGCGGAAGCTGCGGACATAGATTAAAATATTATGATATGCTGCCGGTGATTAATTATGTAATAAATGGGGGTAAATGCAGATATTGCGGTGAAAAGTATTCGATTCAGTATCCTTTGATTGAATTATTCAACGGTTTGCTCTATGGAGCTATAGTACTTAAATACAGCATTAGTACTATTGCTGTTTTGTACTGCATATTGGGAAGCATTTTGATTATCGTAAGTGCTATCGATTTAAAACATAAGATAATCCCTGACTGTTTAAATATTACTATAGCAGCTATTGGTATTATGCTCGTATTAAATGACTATTCAATATTATCGGACAGGCTATTAGGGGCATTGATAGGATTTGTTTTGTTTTTTATTATTGCATTAACAACTGATGCAATGGGCGGAGGAGATACAAAACTTATAGCAGGGCTGGGATTAATATTTGGTTTGAAAGGGGTTTTGTTTATCGTATTTTACTCATTTGTAATTGGTGCGGTAATTTCTCTTGTATTATTGTTTGCAAAGATTAAAAGCAGAAAAGATGAAATCCCCTTTGGACCATTCATATCTGTTGCAACATTATTATACATATTTTATGGTGTTGAAATAATAAATTTATATTTATTGGCGGTTATCTGATTTTTAATACTATTGAGTTAAACAATATGGCTAAACAGGAATGTTAATTTTTACAAGTTTTGCATTCTGCATTATAAGAAGTTTAATATTTGGAAGTAATATTATGGCAAAGATTTTATCATTTGAAATAAATAATAATATAAAAATTATTGAAGCTTCAATAAAGGGTGAAGTATTGTCCGTTTTAAGGTGTATGTGTATTGACAGTGTTTATGTCAAGGATGGAAAAATTATTGACATGGATGGGGCTGTTAATGAAATTAATGAAAAATTAAAAAGCAGAGGTATAAAAACAAAGAAGTCTATCTTTTTGATAAATTCTAACAGTATTGTTATTAGGAAAATTAAGCTGCCTTTTTTAAAGAAGAGCTCAGAAGTCTTGTCCATGTTACAAATAGAGCTGCAACAAACAGTTTCAATAGATTTAAGCAAATATAGAATAATATATGAATTATCTGATATTACATATGAAAACAGAATTCCATATGCTGTATATATCGTGTATTGTGTTCCGGTGATTTTGGTAAGTCAATATACTGAATTGGCAGCAAAATTAAAGCTTAAATTATTGAAAATTGAAATTATCCCTAACTGTATCAATGCATTATACAAAAATAATATCAAAATTAATGGTGGAGTTTTGAATAATAATGAAACTGCAGCATTTGTCAATGTAAGTGAAAATTTTCTATCTTTTTTAGCTGCAAATCATGGGATTTGTGATTTTTATATTAGCTCTTATTTTAAAGAAAGTTTCATTGAAATGGCAGCAGAGTCACTTTCACAATACAGGTATTTGAGTAGTGCAACTGCTGATAACTTATTTGCAGCACAAATAACCAAATTTATGCGATATTATTATTCTGTCAGCGGCAACAGGTCTATCGATAAAATTTATATTTACGGTTGTAATCATAAAATTAAGGAAGAAATCAATAATAAACTAAATATAAACAGTGAAATCATCACTAAAATATCTAATTTGTCAGAAACAGTTTTACCGGATAGCTTTGACTTAGGTAAATATTTCAATACCGTTTTGTCTTTGTTTTCCCGTGACAAAGGATTAAAAATTAATACTAGAAAATTAAAACTTAAAAATAACTACGGATATGCCGCTGTGTTATTGATAATTTCAGCAGCGTCAGCGATTTCATTCGGTTATTTTAATTCACGGGCTGCAATTAGAAATGAATTGTCAGCGATGAGTTCATATATTGAAGACAGGGAAAATAATGAAATAAATAGTGCAATTGAAGAAATAAAAAGTGAAACGGATTATTTAAAGCAATATTTGCAGCAAGCTGAAATGCTTTTAATGACAAAGGAAGACAATGATTGTGTAGATACAAATATATTAAGAGAAATTAACAGATTGAAACCTATCGGAACAAAGGTAACTTCAATTTATTCGGACAAGGACAGCACACAGCTTGAGTGTATTTCCTCCTCCATGGGTGAAGTTACCATGTTCTTTTCTAATTTAAAGGGAATTAACCTTGTAGACAGTGCCTATATACCGGCAATCCAATCAAAAACTGGTGAGACCTTTTCATATTCAATAGTGTTGAAGCTGAAGGATGTGTGTAAACGTGAAAAATAATATTAAACTCAAGGCATTAATCTTTGTAATTACAATTGTATTAATAGTATATTTTGTTAAAGCTCCTTACGGGATGTTTGCAAACTTATCTATTAGGGATGAATACAAAGATGTTTACTCTCAATATGAGAATATGAGCAAAGACATAAATATGAAAAGCATATATGAAGAAAAACAAAGTATTTTAATTAAGAAAGTTAATGAATTAAACATAGATACTGAAATATTGCAGGATGGAATAATCAATGAATTAAATAATATTTCAAGAAAAAACAGTATTGAGCTAAACAGTGTCAAGTTCAGCGAAGTTATGCCGATTCTTTCCGACAATTCAGGTCTTTGCATGAAAGTGACTGTTGATTTTGACAGTGACTTTAATGACATGCTAAATTTTGTGGATGATGTTAAAAAGAGCAAAACAATTATTTCTATTCCGGACATAAGTATTTTGACAATTAAAAACACGGTTCATGTATCATTAAATTTAATGTTTTATGCTCTACCCATGAAAACAGGTGTTATGTAATGAAAGAGCTGTTTAATAACAAGGGGCTGACATTGGTTGAGATAATTATGACGTTGGGAATACTTGGAGTTGTAATTTGCCCTTTGATGAACTTATTGGTTTTATCACAGAAAATAAACAGTGAAGGTGAAAAAGAATATAAGGTAATTCAAACTGCTCAATATTATATGGAAGAAATTAGAGCTATGGATGAAATTGATACAGGAGTTTTCGTTTATAACAGTGGAGAAATGTGTTATGAAAGGATTGTATTGGATGTTTTGGATGATTACAGAGCAGAAATAAAAATCACACCCGGCAGTTACGGACTGCATTATATAGAAGTTAATATTTTAAATGATGGAGAAGTAATTAACAGCTTAACAGGGAGTATAGTTATAGATTGATGAGATCCTTCGCTTATGCTCAGGATGACAACCCTTTGTGTCATTCTGAGAGCTTTAGCTCGAAGAATCTCATGTTTAACAGGAGTATGTATGAATAATAAAGGTTCTACTTTGGTTCTTTTGGTCATTGTAATTGCACTTGTAATTGTTCTGGGAACTTCTGTTTTAAATATTTTAGTTAAACAATATGCAATAAAAAAGTTCAACATTGATTCCAAACAAGCCTTTTATTTTTCTGAAACAGGGCTCAATGAAGCCTATGTCAGAGCATGCATTTTAATCGATGAATCAATTGTTAAAGCAAGGCAAATAGCTGAAGATTATTTATTAATTTATCCGTTAAATTTAATTGAAGCGGAAAATATCTTTATCACAAACTATAAGATACATTTAAGAGCAAATATTGAGGATAGAGTTAAAACTGCAGCCAATCCTTCAGTAGAAGTATGGAATGATACTTTTACATTCATTGATAATACACTAACTTTAATACTGAAGTCCTCTTATTATCATAATGACATCGATAAGATAACGGGAGTTGAGTTGGTTATCAGTGTGCCTGACTTTCATGATGTGTCAGAAGGTGCCTATAATGTAAGAGATTATATAAAATTTAAGAATTGGAACAGTTAAAAGCTGAGATCCTTCGCTATCGCTCAGGATGACAATTTCGTCATTTTTGTTAATAATTGGCTTTAAGGGTCAAGTCATCGTCATTCTGAACACAGTAAAGAATATCATATAAAAGGGGTTCTTATGAAAAATAAGGGTTTTTCATTGGTTGAACTTTTGGTGTCATTAGGGATATCCTCTATTATTGCGGGGTTAATTTTCTCTTTTTTCATAATCAATTATAAAGGTTATAAATCAGTGAGAAATGATTCCGAAATGCAATTCCAGGCACAGTATATATTAAATTTTATGGCCGGAAGAATAATTAATTCTAATTCTATTAGTTTTGCAAGAGTAAACACACAAAATTATTCCATGACTGCCGTAAGAAGTGCCGGAGTGGAATATCCCATACACAA
>DMWH01000264.1:4369-6180 GCA_003483345.1 Clostridiales bacterium
AAGGGAGAAAAGGAAATGAATCCAACAGTTGAGCTTGGCAATTATGTGGATGAAATGTATGTTTCATTATTTAAGGATGAAAGTTTTCAAGATGCAAAGGCAGTAAAATTAAAACTGGTTATGAAAAAGGATGAGCAGTTGCATGAAGCTTTTCAAGCGGTTTATATGAGAAACAATTGAGATTCCGGATTGTCATCCTGAGCTTCCCTATTGTCATCCTGAGCGATAGCGAAGGATCTCATATGGTTCGACTAAATTTATATAAAATTCATTGACAAACACCCAAATAATTTATAGAATAAACTATGGTATATTTTAGGTAAACTATGCTAAACAAAGGTTTTACATTAATTGAATTAGTTGTTGTAATTTCAATTATATGCATTGTATCGATGTTAGCCGTGGCAATTATTGATATTGATATGTTCTACTTGGAAAAAATGGCTGATGAATTTGCTATGGACGTAAGATATGTGCAGATGGAATGCATGAAAGGTGAAACCAATAACCACAGGATATGCATTGATATTACCAATGGATGTTATCATATATACAATATTGCTGTTATAAAAAAAACCGTAGTATTTAAAAACAGGTATAAAATAGATTATTCAAATCAAAATATGGAATCCGTCGGCTTTACGCATGATGGTACCCCTGTTAATCCGGGAACTTTTACAATATTAGATACAAAGACAAATGAAACAGTGAAAATATCCATTGTTCCCACTACAGGAAGAACGGTTATTAAGGAATAAGCAGCAATCTGTAGGTTATAATATACATAAGGAGGAAGCAAATTGATTACAGCGGGTGATTTTAAAAAGGGAATTACTTTGTCCTGGAATAACGGATTGTGGCAGGTTGTTGATTTTCAGCACGTTAAACCGGGAAAGGGAGCTGCTTTCGTTAGGGCAAAATTAAAAAATATTGTGACAGGGACTATAAAAGAGGAAACTTTTAACCCAACCGAGAAATTCCAATTGGCGCATATTGAAACTAAGGATATGCAATATTTATATAATGACGGACAATTGTATTATTTTATGGACCCCGAAACATATGAACAAATTCCGCTAAATTATGAACAAGTGGAAGAAGCTATTGTATATTTGAAGGAAAATGACTTTGCTCAAATGAGATTCTATGAAGGAAATCCNNGCAACAGGAGCTAATAAGCCTGCAACAACTGAAACCGGTGCAAAAATAATGGTGCCGCTTTTTGTTGAAATAGGGGATAAAGTTAAGATTGACACCAGAACAGGTGAATATTTGTCAAGAGTATAAGGAGGTATAAGATGGATTTTTTATATGAAAAAATATCATATTTAAGAGGTTTGGCTGACGGTCTGGAAGTAAAGGATGACACAAAAGAAGGCAAGTTGTTTTATGCATTGATGGAAGTAATTGAAGAAATTGCTGATTCATTGAGTGATATAGTTGAAGAACAAGATGAGGTAAATGAATATTTGGATTTACTGGATGAAGATTTATCTGTAGTTGAAGAAGAATTATTCGGCGATTTGGAATTATATGAAGATGATGATGATTATGATTACGATGACGATGATGATGATTATGACTTCGATTTTGATGAAGATGATGAAGATAATTATGATGACGAGTTTGAAATTGAGGAACATCCCTGCGACTGTGCTAAACTAGAAGATTAATAACAAATGTACATAAGAAGAACATTTCTTTAGGGAGATGTTCTTTTTCTTATGAGATTCTTCGAGCTAAAGCTCTCAGAATGACAAAATGTTATTCTGAGCAATAACTTATAGTCATCCTGAGCGGAGCGAAGGATC
>DMWH01000040.1 GCA_003483345.1 Clostridiales bacterium
GAAGAACAAAAATGTGCAGAAACTGCGCGAAAATTAATCTTTGAAAGTAATATATAATTGGTTATAATATATGAGAGGTGATTTTATGAATTTGACGGAATTATCATGCAAAGATTTTTCTTTTGAACTGTCATCAAAAAAGCCGGTGCCCGGTGGCGGAGGGGCAGCAGCACTTGCCGGCTCTTTGGGAGTTGCCCTCAATATGATGGTTGCAAATTTTTCAAAAGGTAAAAAAAAATTTATTCAATATGAAAAACAACATGAAGATATTTTGAAAAGGGGAGAAAAACTTCGCATAGACTTATTGAATTTGGTAGAAAAAGACGCTGAATATTTCGAGCCTCTTTCAAAAGCATACAGTATGCCTGCAACTACAGCCGAAGAAAAAGCTAAAAAAGAAAACCAAATGCAAAAATGTCTTAAGGATGCATGCAGAGCTCCTTTAGAAACGATGGAGTTAGTTTATGAAGGAATTAAACTTCATGAAGAAATACTGGATATTTCATCCCTAACAATTATTAGTGATATAGGTGTTGGAGTTCAGATGTTAAAGGCAGCACTTAACAGTGCATATTTAAGTGTATTAATTAATTTGAAATACATAAATGATGACCAATATGTAAATAATTTAAAAAAAAGAACAGAAGTTCTTTTAACGGACGGAAATAAAAAGGCTGATGAAATATTTGAAAAAGTTTTAATTACTTTGCGTTAAGGAGGCAAAATGGGAATACTTTTAAAGGGCAAACCGGTGGCAGACAGTATTGTAGCCAGAGTAAAAGATGAAGCGGAAGAACTTAGAAGAAATAATATTATTCCAAAATTGAAAATAATTCGTGTCGGTGAAAGAGAAGATGATTTGGCTTATGAAAGAGCAGCTGTAAAAAGAATGAAAAGTGCAAACATTGACTGTGAAGTTTTGGCATTGCCCTTAAATATAGACAAGGAAACTTTTGAGGATGAGATAAAGAATGTTGTAAATGATAACAGTGTTCACGGTATTTTGGTATTTAGACCTCTTCCCAAGCAGCTAAATGAAAAAGATATCAGATTTATAATAAACCCGGAAAAAGATATTGATTGCCTTAATCCTATAAATGCTGCTAAAATATTGGAAGGAGATGAATCGGGATTTCCTCCATGCACAGCAAGGGCAGCAATGGAAATTCTCAAATATTATAATATAGATATCAGCGGCAAGGAGGCAACAGTAATAGGGAGGTCAATGGTGGTAGGGAAACCTTTGTCAATGATGCTTCTTAAAGAGAATTCAACCGTAACCATATGCCATTCAAAAACAGAAAACCTGCCACAAGTTGCCAAAAGAGCAGATATTCTGATAGCAGCCATTGGAAAGTCTAAAATGATTACAAAAGACTATATAAAGGAAAATTCAACCGTAATAGATGTTGGAATCAATGCCGATGATGAAGGGAATATAACCGGAGATGTCAACACGGAGGACTGCATTGAAAAAGCAGCATTTATAACTCCCGTACCTGCAGGGGTGGGCTCGGTTACAACTGCCGTGCTGGCAGACCATGTTGTAAAAGCATGCAGGTTATTAAATAAGTAATAACGGTTAATTAACATACCTTATTAAAAATAAAAATAGAGGGTGGAAAAATGAAATTTATAGACTTAAGAAGCGATACTGTTACAATGCCTACTGATGAAATGAGACAGGCTATTGCAAATGCAGAAGTTGGAGATGATGTTTACCAAGATGACCCGACGGTTAATAAATTGGAGAAGATTGCCGCTGAAAAGGTGGGTAAAGAAGCAGCCTTGTTCGTACCAAGCGGTACATTCGGAAATCAACTGGCAATTATGACGCATACCAGACGAGGCAATGAGGTAATAGTAGGAAAAAATAATCATATCGTTGTGCATGAAGTTGGAGCGTCTGCTGTTATTTCAGGAGTGCAGCTTAGAACTTTGGAAACAGTAAACGGTGTTATGTCTCCCAAAGATGTTTTAAAAGCTATAAGGTCCGATGATATCCACGAGCCGGAAACAGGTCTCATATGTGTTGAAAATGCTCATGGGTGCGGAGCAGTAGTACCCCTTTCAATATTGAAAGAAATAAAAGAAATTGCGGAAAATCATTCAATCCCGGTTCATATGGATGGGGCAAGAATTTTTAATGCTGCAATATCATCAGGAGTAAATGCAAAAGAAATTGCGGCATGCTGTGATTCCGTAATGTTCTGCTTATCAAAGGGATTAGCTGCACCTGCAGGTTCAATGGTTGCAGGAAGCAAGGAATTTATAGACAGGGCAAGAAAGAACAGAAAACTTATGGGCGGCGGTATGAGGCAAATAGGAATATTGGCTGCAGCAGGAATTATCGCATTGGAAAAAATGACTGACAGACTTGTAGAAGACCATGAAAATGCTAAATATTTAGCGGAAGAACTTTCAAAACTGCCCGGAGTTAAAGTAAAACGGGATAGGCTTGACATTGATATGGTATTTTTTGAAATGGGAGAAGATGTAATAAAAGAAAGTGTTCTAGTTAAAAAGTTTTATGAAAAAAATATTAAAATAAATGGAACCGAGGATGGTGAATACCGCTTTGTAACACATATAGGAGTATCAAAGGAAGATATTGATTATGTTATAAATTGTATGAAAGAATTGATTAAATGATTAAACCACTGGTGCCAGGCGCCTTAAAAGGTGCCTGGCACCAGTATGGCACAGATGTTCCTATTCAAAAAACCCATACAGCTGTTCCATTTGCTCATAAGTGAGCATCCCTATATAACCGCCTATAACTTCACCTTTTTTGTTTACTGCAATAGTTGTTGGGAAGGAGCGGATGCCGTAATCATAAGCTACATTCATATCCTCATCCAATAAAACAGTAAAACTCAGGTTATTTTCATCCATAAATTCTTCAACTTTTTCCTTGCTCTCACCTACATTTATTGCCAATAACAAAAGGTCATCTTGGTAAGTATCCTGAAGTTTTTGCAAATCAGGCATTTCCACTACGCAAAATTGACATCCCGTATACCAGAAATTTATAATTACATTCTTATCTCTGGTTTCACTCAGTTTTATTATNNCTTGAGTTTCATTGACAGCTTCCTCTACCTCATTTTCACGAATATCAGCTGAATTATTCGTACATCCGGTTATCAATGTTATTGATAAAATAATAATCAGTATTTTTTTCATAGCAATCTCCTTATTAATTAACTGATACCCAGATACGAATTTGTCTAATCTATAAATTTAACTCCATACTTATATGTTTTCGATTTAAATGTAGAAGGATAGATTTTTTTAGCAATTTCGTATGCCTTATTCAGGGAATCATTGTCTTTAAAAAGAGCAAATACAGCAGAGCCTGAACCGGTCATTATGGAAGATATTGCACCATTGTCAATCATTAATTTCTTAATGTAATTGATTTCGGGATGATACTTTTCCACAACTTTTTCTAATGTATTTGCAGCACATTTTGCAGCTTTTTCATAATCATATGATGTAATATATTTCAGTATGTATTCTTCACAATTAGAATTATAGTAATTGGTATCAAGGTTTTTATAAACAAATGCAGTCGAAATTGAAAATTCCGGCTTCACCAATAAAATATTATCCCATTGGAAATCATTTAAATCAGTAACTTTGTCACCAATCCCTTCTGCCAGACAAGTACCTCCTACTAAGCAAAAAGGCACATCAGCACCGATTTGTGCTCCAATGTCTATCATTTCTTGTTCCGATAAATTAAGCTTCCACATTTTATTTAAGCCTTTTATTACTGCAGCTGCATTGGAACTGCCTCCTGCCATGCCCGCTCCCGCAGGAATCATTTTGTTGATATATATTTGTATGCCTGAATTTATACCGTAAGCTTTCTTTAATAAAAGCACAGCTTTATAACAGGTATTCTTTTCATTTATCGGAATAGATTTATCGGAGCATTCAATAATAATTTTATTATCATTAAGGGGAATAAGGGTTATTTCATCATAAATATCGATAGACTGCATAACAGTCTTAATTATATGATAACCGTTTTGAAGTTTTCCCTTAATATCTAAAAATAAATTAATTTTTGCGTATGAGTTTAATCTCAACATAGCCATCTCTCAATTTTTTTCAACATTATATAACATAATTTATTTTTCAACAACAAAAAATACAATTATTTATAAATTTAATAGTTTTTTATGATTAAAATTTAAATTATTGGGTATAAATTTAATGAAGCAAATAAAGAAAGAGGGTGGTACCCCCGAAAACGGAAATTGAAACTATGAATGAATAACACCCGTCCTCTGGTGTGTAACTGATGAGAAACGGGTGTTATTCATTTTTTGTGTGTCCCCCTCAAATTGGGGACATTCCTTCAAAAGTTATCCCACATAGAGTGACCCGACTTTGAAGGTGTGTCCCCATACCTTAGAACAAATCTTTTTTTGCAAGTATAAATCCTGCAAATACTGATGTCAGTATTGAAATACCAATTATTATCCAGAAACCAAAAGGCGAATTTGCGAGGGGGATATTAGCAACGTTCATTCCATAAAAGCTTGCAAACATGGTCGGT
>DMWH01000001.1:0-1656 GCA_003483345.1 Clostridiales bacterium
CAAGCTATACTTTTTAATAGTATCTTTCCACCTTATTTCATTGTATTTAAGCTCAAATTCTTTAGCTATAATTTTCATAAGCCGGTTTAAACTGTCTTCTCTGTTTGCATTAGCTGCCTGCCAGCGGTTAAAAGGCAAAGGCAGACTGCTTATGGTTAAACCGAAGCAGCACAATGGAATTACCTTTATTCCCTTTGACCACCCCACTCCTGCTTCAAATGCAATCCAAGGACGATAGATTGATTCAGGACTGCATATGAGAAGCATAATATCACATTGTTTCAATCCTTCATTTATATTCATCAGCCATTCATCACCCAGCTCAATGCTTTCAGAATCTGACGAAACAAATATATTTAAAACATTTTCAAAAATCGTGTCAATTAACTCTTTGATAATCAATACCAATTCTTTGTTTTCATGAATATGAGATATAAAAATGGTGGGTTTAATATACTTCATCAGACTCCCCCTGATAATTGTACTTTTCGGTGCCTGGNNCCTGGCACCTTTTCTTGGTGCCTGGCACTCTTTCCTTTGGTGCAACGTTTTTGGTACCTGGCACCCTGTTATTGTACTATGCTTATTAGATTTTCTATAGCTTCTTTTGCATCTTTTATAAAGTCATTTATAATTTCTTCACAGCTTTTAATTGAAGTTATAACGGACAAGCTTTGACCTGCCTGTATGAGTCCCCACTCAACATCCCCTTCTAAAGGAGCGCTTTTGCTTTTTCCTGCTCTAATCTCATGGAGTTGTTCACATGGGGCATTTGATTTTTCCAATTCAATATACTTTTCAGTAGCTTTATTTTTTAAGCTCCTGATAGAATGGTTCGATAGATAACCCGTTATTTCGGTACCCATATCTCCCGCAGCTACAATAGCATTTTTGGCATCTATATGAGCGACACATTCCTCTGAGGCATAAAACCTTGTTCCTACTTGAATTCCCGAAGCACCCATTACCAATGCCGCAGCTAAACCTCTGCCCTCTGCAAAACCTCCTGCAGCAATAACAGGTATTTTAATTTCCGGAATAACCTGTGTCATTAAGGAAAGAGATGTTAATTTTCCTATATGTCCTCCCGATTCCATACCTTCTATTATCAAAGCATCCGCTCCGTTTTCTTCAACACGTTTAGCCAATTTAGTGTTTGGCACAACAGGAATAACCTTTATTCCTGCATTTTTTAATTTTTCAATGTAGGGAACCGGATTTCCTGCTCCCAATGTTACAAATGATACCTTCTCATTGCAGATTATATCAATTTTTTCTTCCTTGTCTTCATCTTGCAGCACCACATTTACACCAAAAGGTTTATCCGTTAATGTTTTTGCTAATTCTATCTGCTCTTTAACCCAGGATAATTCTCTTCCTCCCGTAGCAATAATACCGGCGCCTCCTGCATTTGAAACAGCGGAAGCCAGGTTGGCTTCAGATACCCAAGCCATCGCTCCCTGCAATATGGGATATTTAATATTTAACAGTGTTGTTAATCTGGTTTTCATTTTTCCTCCAATCTTTATTATTATTTCTATATTTTAAAATTAATATTATCATTGCCAATACTGCAAAAAAGGAAAGTGTATTTGTTGCCAGAAAAGCTCCGCCTGTACCATGAACCACTAGATTAATCGCATATATCTCCATCAG
>DMWH01000001.1:1785-4022 GCA_003483345.1 Clostridiales bacterium
ATATTATCAGATGAAATATAATAAAACAATAATAAATTGAGATGCTTTTTCGGTGATAAGGGGACGGCGGGTTGTTTTTTAGCAACCTGCCGTCCCCTTGTCACCATTATTCGCCTATTTTATTTATATCATAAGGTGTTTCTTGGTAGATTATGTTTATCCAATTTTTAAAAAGCAAATTTGCATGGCTCCTCCACTTTACAAATGGCGGCCTTGTCGGATCATCACCGGGATAATAATTTTTAGGAATATTTATGGGTATATTTTGACTTACATCCCTGTCATATTCTTTTTTTAAAGTTAAGGGGTCATACTCGGAATGTCCCATTATAAATATGCGGCTGTAATCATCGGTAACCGCAATATGAACTCCGGCTTCTTCAGATTCCGCAAGTATAATAAGCTCTTCAACAGACATTATATCTTCCTTGGCTACTTCTGTGTGTCTTGAATGAGGAACGTAAAACACATCGTCAAAACCGTTTAAAAGCATGCATGTATCATGTTTCTTTTCATGCTCAAACACTCCGAACACCTTTGCCGGCAATTCTCTTTTATTAAGCCCGTAAAAGTAATGCAGAGCGGCTTGTGCTCCCCAGCAAATATACATTGCGGATGTAACATTCTTGTGGGAAAATTCCAATATTTCTTTCAGTTCCTCCCAATAATCCACTTCTTCAAATTCAAGAAGCTCTACCGGGGCGCCGGTAATAATCATACCGTCATACTTTTTATGCTTGACTTCATCAATACTCTTATAAAAGTTTTTCATGTGGCTTTGCAAAACATTTTTGGCTTTATGAGTTCTTGTGTGAATGAACTCCACATTTATCTGTATGGGGCTGTTCGAAAGCAGCCTGACAAACTGTGTTTCCGTATCTATTTTAGTAGGCATCAAATTAACGAGTGCAATTTCCAAGGGTCTTATATCTTGGGTTTCAGCTCTTTCTTTACTCATTACAAAAATGTTTTCTTTTTCCATTGTTTTGTAAGCCGGTAAATCAATAGGTATTATAACTGGCATATTATTTCTTCCTTTCTAGCTATTCAAGTGCAGTTTTTATATCATTGATAATATCATCAATATTTTCGATGCCCACGTTTAATCTTATGGCTTCCGGCATTACACCGGCTGCAATTTGTTCTTCATCCGTAAGCTGCCTGTGAGTAGTGCTGCCGGGATGAAGTACGCAAGTTCTTACGTCTCCAAGGTGTACAACATTATTAATAAACTTTAATTTCTTGGTAAATTCTCTTCCTGCTTTTGCTCCGCCTTTTATTCCGAACAAAATCATTCCGCTTCCGCCCCTTGGCAGATATTTTTTAGCATTTTCATAATATTTACCGCTTTTAAGCATTGGGTAGTTTACCCATAATACATTTTCATGTCCTTCAAGAAACTCTGCCACTTTCAGGGCATTTTCACAGTGTCTGTCCATTCTGACATGCAATGTTTCAAGGCCTCTTAGATTAATAAATGCATTGAATGGGCTGAGAACTGCACCGTAATCTCTTAGTATATGAGTTCTTGCCTTGGTTATATATGCTTTATCTTTAAATGTTTCATAGTAGCTTAATCCATGATAGCTGGGGTCAGGCTCCACAAGTCCCGGGAATCTGCCCTTATCCCATTTGAAATTCCCTCCGTCAATAACCACTCCGCCCATACAAGTTGCCTGGCCGTCAATATACTTGGTGGTTGAATGTACGACTATGTTTGCACCGTGTTCTATCGGTCTGCATAGATAAGGAGTTGCAATTGTATTATCAACAATAAAGGGAAGCCCTGCTTTTTTGGCTGCATTGGAAACTGTTTCAAAATCCAATACATTCATTCCCGGATTGCCTATTGTTTCCCCGAATATTAACTTAGTATTGTCTTGAACCAAGGACAGTATTTCTTCTTCAGTGCTGTCAGGACCAAAAAATGTTGTTTCTATACCGAACTTTTTTAAGCTTGATGACAGCAATGTAAATGTTCCGCCGTAAATAGTCGATAGAGCTATTACATGGTCTCCCGAATTGCATATGTTGGTTATGGCCATTGTTGTTGCTGCCATGCCTGAAGATACGGCAACTGCTCCTACACCGCCTTCAAGATGAGCCATTTTATTTTCAAAAGCCTCTACGGTTGGGTTGCTTATTCGTGAATACATGTGTCCGGACTCGGTTAAATCAAATAAAGCTGCCACATAATCAGGGTCCTTGTAATTATATGTAGTGCTTTGCACCAAAGG
>DMWH01000229.1 GCA_003483345.1 Clostridiales bacterium
GGGAAGGTCGAGCAGGGGTGAATGTAGCCGAATTGAATGTCAGCCATCCTTCTGCCGTCGACATCCTTGGGTATGTAAACATGGCCGTCTATTAAAAGGGACCTGCAGAGACCGCAGGCACCGCTCCTGCAGCCGGAAGGCGTACAAAGGCCGGCTCTTTCCAGGGCAACCAGCAAGGACTCAGTTGCTTTGGCAGGTATTGTTTTAGAATCATCACCAATGTGAACTTTGACATTAAATTTTTTTTCAGATGCATCTTGTGGGAATCCTTCATATTTTTCAATATCTTTAATTTCTCCAAAGACTTCTTTGCGGATAAATTTTCTTTCAATATTTTCTTTCGCCAGTTCCTTATCGACAAAGTTATACAAGCCCTGGGGGCCGCAAATGAAGAAGGACTTCTTTTCAATATCCGTATACCGTCTTATGAGGTCAGAGGTGATAAATCCTTGCTCAAATCCTTCAAGGTCCTCCTCGGCAAGGACAAATACGACTTTAAATTTGCCATTTGAATTTTTTTCAAGCTCCTTGAATTCATTGTAGAAAATTATATCCTCTTTTTTGTTGCATCCGTAGAAAAGAATAAGGTCGATGTCAAGAATACCTTCCACTATACTTTTTGCAATGGACCTGAAGGGTGTAATCCCGCAGCCCCCGGCTATTCCTATTATTTTATTTGAATCTCTTAAATTATCATAAGAGAAGTGGCCTTCGGGACCGCTCGAGATTACCTTTTTCCCCTTTTCCCAAT
Source organism: Clostridiales bacterium (assembly GCA_003483345.1). Classification (GTDB taxonomy): domain Bacteria; phylum Bacillota; class Clostridia; order Tissierellales; family Sedimentibacteraceae; genus Sedimentibacter. The sequence goes on from DMWH01000229.1 coordinate 752, forward strand.
TGTCAAAGATGTAGGAGGAAACAAATCCGCCTTCATCCCTTTTAACGGTTATATCATAGTAACCTTTTAAGGCTTCGTTGGGAGAAGAGGATATGGAATAAGGTCTTTTGACGGTTGAGCCGTTAATTTTAAATGAAAAAGTCAGGTATTGACCGGGTCTGAAGAAGGCTGGCTCGTTTGTTTCGGATTCTTCGTCCGATACCAATCTAAAGGTTTTAGCCGATGAAGTTTCAAATGTTACATCCTCAATAACCAAATGTTGAGCTTTGGGATGAAGCCTTTGAGCTAATACATTTACGGGAGGTGGGGCTTCGATTAAATCAGCTGCAGCATTGCTGATATTTTTCTTTCTGGTTGGAATTAAGTTTTTAAATGCCAATAAATCCAAAAAACCTAAAGGCTTGATTTTAATGTTCAACTGTTTGCTCATTATTTTTCACCTCCATAAAATCCTTATAAGTTAACAAAGCTGCTGTTTCACCGGATTGAAGAGAACTTGAGTAGCCATGGCACCTGAAAGCAAAGCCTCCGGCAAATTCAAGACCTTTTATGTATTTTTCATCATTCATGCACATCATTCTGGGCAGAACAGAATCCCAGGGTACGGGCTCATAACCGTAGACGCTTCCGTTAAAGGCTCCTGTGTAATTCGCAAAGGTTGCCGGAGTAGCAACTTCTATTTCTTCTATGCTGTCTCTTATGTTGATTCCAAGCGCTTTTTCAAATTCATCTATCATTTCTTCAGCTATTTTATTTTTCAGTTCAAAATAATCTTTTGGCTCTACCTTACTCCAACAATCTCCGGAATAAAGGGTAGTCAGATACACAATGCTTGTTCCTTCCGGGGAGCAATCGGGAATAGAATTATTCAAGCAGACGGTTGCTTGTCCCGTAGGCCGTCTCAATTCATGAAACTGCTTGTAGATATCATTGGTATCGGGAGTGGAGTAAACAAAATAGCTGTATTCATTGATACCTAATTCCTGAGGGCTTTTGTTGAGACCTAAATATACAACAAAGGCAGAAAAACTTACCTTTCTTGCATTGCAGGTTNNACCAAATGGGGTGAAGCATTGGAAATTACAAATTGCGTTTTGATTTTATCTCCTTTTGAGGTTTCAACACCGACCACTTTACCATCTTTGACCAGGATTTTTTCAACCTTGGTATTATACAGGATTTCTCCGCCTAATTCCCTGATTCTTTTATCAAGGGCAACCGTAAATCCATGTGAACGGTATTTGGGAACATAAGCAGCCCGCATTACATACTTGTAAAACATGGCTGCAAAGATGGTGAAGTTCACCTGCCTTGTCCCTAATCCCAAATAACACCAGTAAGCTGTTAGGATTTTTTGTGCCAAATATGGTATTTTCATTGCATCTAAAACATCCTGCAATGAATATGAGGCAGTTTTAAGGAAATTAGGATACTTATCCATCAGGACTTTTTTATCGGCTTTTCCTTTTGATTCGGCGAGATAGGTGAAAGCGTTTACCACTTCTTCACACAAACTTATAAAATCAGTCGCGTAGGGTCTTGAACCCGGAACATATTCCTCTAACTTTGAAATATACTCTTCTTTGCCAAAGGGCATAACTACATCAAGCCTGCCGCCTTTCTCATTGGGTATAATAAGCCTGTAGGCTTCCGGAACCCTTAGCCACTCAAGGTCCAAGCCTATTTTGTCTTCCAAGAGCTGTCTTGTAGCGCCTTTGTCTTCAGGAGGCCCGAAGTCAGAGATTTCATGAAGTGAAGGTTCAAATTCAAATCTCCCTCTAACAAAGCTTGTCGCAAAACCACCGGGCAGGTTGTGCTGCTCTATGAGCA
>DMWH01000022.1 GCA_003483345.1 Clostridiales bacterium
TTTTTGTCTGAGCAAGTCCAAATGCTTTGTACTCCTGGATTTTTCGGTATTGCTCAATGCCGATCATTTTGATTTCCTCCTTTGGTTTTGTTATAAAATCTATGCCTGTAGCAGTGCAATCATAGGCATCAACTCCTTAATTGGGGTCATAAATTAGATTTTAGAAATATATCAAAAAAACACCCGGTGGGGTGTTTTTGATAAATGCTATATCATTAACTTTTAATCCTATGATCTGCTATCAACAGAAATGTTGCCTCTTTGATAATTACCCTAATATTCTGCGATTAATTTTCCGACGTTTCCATTACTAATGGCTATCATTTTATTAGTGTACATGATATAACATTATAATACATAAACATAAACTGCTTCATCAACGATTAAGATAATTAATTCATTCGTCTTCTGTTTCTTCTAATAGAATATCAAGATGGCTACGGAATTTTGATTCAAAAAATCTACCATCTTTTACATAAATAGCGAATGTATTATAATCTATTGGGCTCAAAAAAGTGAAAAAATATCTATCTGGTTTTCCGTTTTTTTCTAATTCCAAATTTAATAACTCAAAGTGCCGTTTTGCTGCCCTGTTTTTTGCTTTATTCTCAATACTATTGTCATTATCCGCTTTTACTTCTACAACAATTATATTGTTGCCTTTTTTTATAAAAAAGTCGGGATTAAATGCTTTAAACTTGCTTCCTTTGTTTTTTTGGTAATCGATACTATAAAACCCTTTATCTCTAGATTTTATCCATGCATCTATATGCTGAGAAATATCGTCACTGGTTAAGAGCTCTACGAATCTTTTCTCAGGTTCAAGAGTAGTAAAAACTATATTAACTGGTGTCTTGAAATTATATCTATTAATTTCATTATCCTGCCGCTTCCTTAACTCTTGACGAACAGCTTCAAATATTTCCAGTTCATCTTGTGCTATTTCATTTTTATAATTGTCAGAATAAAATAGTGAAACATCCCTTATTAAAGTTCCATATCTAGATATTTCAGATCTCATATTAGCTGTATTTAATGGTACAAGAATATCTACTGCTTTTTCAAATACAGGAGTTGCAGGTTTTCTTCTCAGAAGTCCATTAAATCTGCCATATATTTTATCTGCGTTTTCCAGCGTTAGATATGAACCATTTTCACCAATACTCCTTAATGATTTCTCGATAAATTCACGAATGTCCTTTGTTGATGGCAATTTCTCTTGTTCATATTCTCCACTTGGAAATATTAATTTTGCTTCTAAAGCACGACCTTTAAAACTTTCCACAATTTTATTAATAACTTCATCTATAGATATCATTTCTTTTTGTATTATGGTAGACTTTGAGTGGAGGTGCCCTTTAATATCTTCGTAAGTTGTCTTTTTGGGCTCCTTTTCGCTTTGAGATACCAATTTTATTCCATTTGTTAAATCAAATACCTCCTGAGAAGAGTTATCTTTCTTTTCAACGGTACGTTCTTTCTTGGTATAATTAATGTTATATACTACAAAATTAAATTTACTTTTTTCCGGTAAATCAACTATTTTGCTTGATATTGTCATTTCTTTTTCTAATACTTCATCAACTAAAGATTGGATACTCTTACTCCAACTTGCATGATTAAATACTCTTACTTTAGGCTGACCTATCGTATTTTCAGGCATACGAAGTCCTCTACCTAAGACTTGTGCAATCAACAACTTAGAATTAAAAGCTCTATCCTCCCAAGGAACTATTTGAAAGACATTTTTTACATCCCATCCTTCGGTTAACATCGAAACTGAAATAACCCATTTTGCAGGATTATTCCTATCATCAATTGTTTTTAAAGCTATTACATTCTTTGCATGCTTTGGCGATGAAGTAACTACCAGAACTTTTTTCTCTATCTCCTCTTTATCTATTCTTTCAGTTTTTTCGAGAAACTCTATAAAATCTTCATACAAATACCCTGCAGATTTAATATCTTTTGTAACCATTATAGTAATAGGCTTGAGATTACTATATTTTTTTTGAAACTCTTTATGGTTATCATAAATTTTCTGGAATTTTTCATATTGATCGCCACTTTCATCCTCAGCCACATATTCAACGAGTTTTACAAAACTTCTTTCCATTGCTTCCCTAAGAGAAAATCGATATATTACATCAGGGAAATACTCGTTTTCGATATAAGCTGTTCCAGTAAAGCCAAGAAGATATTTAAATCCGAAATCCTCGCTCAAAAGAAAACTCTTCCATTTTCTTATATCTTTTTCACCACTAGTGTTATATGCATGATGTACTTCATCACTCAGCACTAATGTATTTTCTCCACAACCCTTTAAACTATCTACTATGGATGAGTTCGTTCTATCATAAACAGCATGGATATTTTCAATACAAATATCTCCATCTTTTATAGTACTATTTGCATCAATAATCCTAGGATTCTTGAAAAAAGCTGTTTCCGGGATACTTGCCTTTAACCTAACATCACTTGCTTTCTCTTTAAATTTTTCCATTAGTCCCGTTTCAATAGTTATAGAAGGACATAGAACTAATACCTTATTAACAAGGCCTAGTGATAACATAATTTGGGCAATACCATAAATAACATAGCTCTTACCAGTAGCAGTGGCCAAATCAATCACACCTGAAAGTTTTCCTTTCAGCGGCAATTTATGTATAAATTCATCCTCTGTTCGATACAACCTCTGCAAATCTTGGTTATTTCTATAATTTTCACGCGCGAGCTGATCAATATTTGAATATTCTCCGGAAGCTAAATATATAATTGCAGTTTTTATTGCTTCCTTTTGATAGTCTCGATTACCGCAAAGAATATCTAGATAATCTTCCCATACGTCTAAATTTAGCTTTTTAATATCATAACTACTTCTTACCTTAAGGGTAAGGTCTGATGCATTATGTCTAACAACGCCTTCCATTTATTTCACCCCCAAGGAAAATTCTTCTTTAAATTCATTTCCATAAATATCGACATATATTGCAAATATCTTTTCTCCAGGTGATTTTATAGGAACATTGATAATATTAGCATTCTTCAAATCACTTCGGACATCACTAGAAATATTCTTATGTGAAGTAGAACTTTTTTTACTCATTGCTATCAAATCTTTTGCAAAATAATAGTCTTTCATTATAAAATCACCATTATAATTATTATCAATTAAAACCATAGCAAGGCTTTCAAAGTTACCAATTTCTTCGCCAGTTTCATCCATAATATAATCTGACATAAACTTTTTAATGGTAATATAATAATTACCATCAATTTTGCTTAAAATAGTTTCAACTTCCGGTTGTCTAATAAAATGAAATCCAATAGCCTCTTCCAAATCATTAATCTGATTTTGACTTTGAGGTTGTTTTATCTTTTTGAAATTTTGGTTATGTAATTCCTTTATTACTTGGTATGGAATCTTTAAAAAATAATACCTAATTTTATCGACCTCATAATAATCATTTACAAAAGCAACATTGTTGGCAGGTGCAACGATGTAAAACCTATTTTTTATATGGTCACAAATATTTCTATGAAGATCCATAATATATTGCTCATCAACATCTGCATTACGCATTTTTTCATCCCAATAAGGGTATATTTTAACAAAATACCCCCTTTTTTCACCATCAATAGAAACTCCATTAATATCTCTTTTGTCTATATCTTCTATGTCAAACAAGTTTTTAACAAATGATTTATATTTATCTTCAGATAAAGAAAACACTTTACCTAAATCATATAAACCGGCTGTTACTACAGAAAAAGCTCTTGCGTTCTTTTTGTATTTTTTCTTAGGGTTATTTAAGTCTTTACTATTAGAAATTTCCAGCAATCGTTTTTGGATAGTATACATTGATAATTTTCCAATATCACAACCTATCCATCTACGATTCAATTTTTCTGCTACAGCAAGAGTAGTCCCTGAGCCAGCAAAACAATCCATTACTAAGTCACCTTCTTGTGTACAACACTCAATAACTCGTTTAAGCAGCTCTTCAGGGTTTTCCGTTGGATATGAGCTTGCAAAAACATAACCTTTTAAATCGGTCCAATTGCTATCAACAGGAATTTCTTCTGTCTGCAAGTACTCAGGACATCCAATTACTCTTTCACCTAAAATATTAGTATATGTAATATCTTCATTTATTCGTATTCTACCTTCATCAACAAGAGCATCAATCTTTTCCTGTGTATATGACCAATGCCTACCTTTTGGAGGATAATATACTTTTCCCATAATTGTTCTTTCTGGTGGTTGCCTTAACCCGGGAGAATGCATACCTCTCCATTGTGGTTCTCTTTGAGCACCACAAAAAGAGCAAATTCTATCAATTGTAATTTCTTCAAAAAAATAATTCTCCGTTTTAGAATAAAAATACAGGACATCGGTTGCATGATTAAACTGTTTTAAATTTCTCAACTGCCTCTTAAAGCGATTAATAATAATCTCATTTCTAAAATTGTTTTTCCCAAAAACCTCATCCATAATGACTTTAATATAATGCCCAAAATGATAATCTAAACGAACAAAAATAACTCCATCATCGGCCATTACTTCTCTTAATAGTATTAGACGTCTTCTAAGAAATTCGACAAAATCAGCACCTTTTCGTTTTGCACTGTATGCACTTTGTCCCTTATTACCATCATATTCATCTCCAGTACCAAAAGGTGGGTCAATATAGACTAGTTTCACCTTTCCTTTTATCTTATTTGCAATTATCGGATCTTTATCATAATATATCGTTTTTAATACTTGAAGATTATCTCCAAAAATTAATAAATTCTTCCAATCCTCCAGTGCAGAAGGATGTTCATCACCGTTATACGTCTTTTCAATTTGCAAAGGAACATTTGATATTTCATCAGTATCCGATAAAATATCTTCTTTGCGCATTTTCCCTGCATAGGTTAGTTCATACTCTTTTTGAACCGTAGGAAAAAGATCATACTTATATTCCTCGGGAATTCTCTTCCCGTCCTTTAAACATTTGATTATATACTCAATATCATACTGATTTAACATAATAGCAGCCTCCAACACTAATATTACAACTTGCTCTAATCATCTGGAGTTAGATCCATGATATCTGCAGATGTACAATTTAACTCATTACAGATTTTTTGTATTACATCAAAACTGACAGGTTGATTTTTGCTTAGCTTAGAAAGAGTCGATGGACTTATTTTGCAAGCTTTACGCAAGTCCATTTTTTTCATACCTTTATCAATTAACAATTTCCATAGCTTGTTATAGCTAATCGCCATACTGCCACCCCCATATGGTAAATAGTGTATCATAAGATCTTAAAAATCAAATGCGATATTATAAAATTATTATAAGTTTGCGTATTTTACTTACATTTATAAGTACTATCATTGTTATAATACAAACTTTATGCATTTGTATAAACTCCGTCATTTCTGGAATCCTCTACCGCCTGTTATGCCGCTAAATTCATTTAGCAGTTTTAAGATTTATTTTCTTAATTGTAATAATTCCTTTTTGAGAGATAAGAGCACTTTATATGACGCTACATCCATCCTGTCTCCTCAACCCTACGAAAAATGCCCATTATCTGACCTGTCAACTCAACCCTGCCTATTTTCGAGTCCAAATTTCGCTCCAAAAGTACCCCCTCGATATGTTTCCATGTACGTATTTCGCCTCTTCAGGTTGAGTAGACAACTTGGATGTACTTCCGGAAACCTAGTAAAATAAAGGCTTACAGCCGCGACATCAATACTACGCACTCGACATGGCCTGTCTGCGGGAACATG
>DMWH01000180.1:0-884 GCA_003483345.1 Clostridiales bacterium
ATTGACTGGATACGATTTTTATGCTCAGAAACCTTGGCTATTATTTGAGCTAATAATATATCACCGTTTTCGCCGTATAAAATAATTATATCCTCATCTATTTTAGCATCAATAATACCGGGTATATTTTTAAAGCTATCTAAAATACTGTCATTTATACTGTCAAGTTTAATATTTATCTGAGTCTTTTCCTTCACCAATTCAACCAATTCCTGCTGGGTACCGGATGCAATAATTTTGCCTTCATCCATTATACAAATGCGACTGCACAAATTTTCAGCCTCTTCCATGTAATGAGTAGTATAAATAATTGTAATCCCTCGGTCATTGAGTTTAAGCACCGTATCCAATATATGCGACCTGGACTGAGGGTCAATACCGACAGTAGGTTCATCCATTATTAATAAGTCAGGCATATGAAGTAAAGCTGCCCCGATATTCAGTCTTCTTTTCATACCTCCCGAATACTTTTCAACCTTATCTTTCAAGCGTTCGTGCAATCCGATAATGTCTGCTGTTTCATTTATTCTTTGTTTTAGCTCTTGTCCTTTAAGTCCGTATAAATTGCCCCAAAATCTTAAATTTTCATAGCCGGAAAGAGTGGGGTAAAGAGCTATGTCCTGAGGAACAACACCAAGTTTCTGCCTGATATTTTTGGGATTTTTAAGAATACTTTCTCCCTCAAATATTATTTCGCCCTTTGTGGGAGGTACCAGTGTTGATATAATAGAAATAGTTGTAGATTTGCCAGCACCGTTAGGTCCCAACAGACCAAACACCTCGCCTCTTTTCACTTCAAAACTGATACCGTCTACCGCTCTTATATTTCCATAATTTTTATATAAATTTTCAACCTTTAACATATGTCACCCCTAAATTTCTAT
>DMWH01000180.1:928-2275 GCA_003483345.1 Clostridiales bacterium
TTTCTGCTCCTTGTTGATATCCCATGTTTTTATATCCAGGTTATAATTTATTCCGGTTATTCCTTCCTTTTCGGAATCTCTTGTTTTTACTGATATATCGATAATTTCATTTACAATATATCCGTCAATATCGACATATGCCCTGTAACTGAAATTTTCAACCTTAAATTTTTCTGCTCCGATTATTATGTCATCAAGGATTTCTTCAAATGATTTTTTTTCTAACTCATCTTCTGTTTTTCCTATATTTATATTGATATTTTTTTCAAAAAAAGATTTTAACGATTCATCCTTGGACAAGATTTGAGCTGTATCTTTAAACAATGTTTTTATTTGTTCATCGCTAAGCTTGATTGTATACTCTGTGGTTTTAACTTCTCCGTCAGGAGTTGTTAAGACTATACTTTTCCCTTTGAATACATCCTCTTCATTCATCAGGCTGAGCCATCTTTTAGCAAATTCTTTCTTGGTTTCCTCTGAAATTATTTTATTTCCAGCGTTATATTGTTTTTCGCCTTCCGAGAGCATTTCCTCGTTAATTCTTAGGTATTTACCGACAACCGGGAGCTTTACGGATACTTCATCCCCATTGATATAGACTTCAAAATCATATCCCAAACCGCCAAAATTCAAATAATTTCTTATGATAGTCTTTTCTTCTTCGTCATCAAATACTACGCTGAAACTGCCATTCATGTCCTTAATATAATTAAGCTCCTTTATTTCCTCCGCCGTCAATCCTGCCGGGTTGATTTCCGTAGTCATGGTAAATTCTCCTGCTGTCTGGCCTTTAATAATTTGTTCTGTTTTATCGGATGCCTTTTTATATTCAATTAAGTTATTTGTATTGCAAGATGTAAGCAAAATCAGCAATATAAGTATAAATACTGTTACAAAAATTATTTTTCTTTTCATATCTATTCCTCCAATTCTTCGTATCCTAATACTTTGATTGGTATCATAATATTAAAATAAAAAGTTAAATAACAGTACCTTAAATCACTAAATCTTAAAAAAATAATGTGACTTTTGGCACTGTTTAAAAAAAGATTCTACCAATACACTCAGAATTATCACGTGTTTACCACACCACAATAAACGAATATGCTCTGTAATTGTCATCCTGAGCGTAAGCGAAGGATCTCAGGTTTTAAAAAAGAGATTCTTCTACAAATTATTTTTTATTGTGAAAATGGCTAATTGGGTACGGTCTCTTAAATCTAATTTTAATAACATTTTTGTTATATAATTTTTAACTGTTCCCTGGCTTAGATATAATTCATCCGCAATTTCCTTATTGTTTTTGCCTTCTGCTATAAGGCGGCATATTTCAATTTCCCTGTCTGT
>DMWH01000180.1:2362-2739 GCA_003483345.1 Clostridiales bacterium
CGTACGGCTTCTAAAATTTCCTTTGGTGAAGCATCTTTCAACATATATCCCGATGCACCGTTTTTTAATGCATCATAAATATATTCATCGTCATTAAAAGTAGTAAGTACAATTATTTTTNNGGCATTTGTATGTCCATGAGAACAAGATCGGGTTTTCTGATTCTGCATAAATCATATGCTTTTTTGCCGTTGTTTGCGGTACCTACAATTTCAATATCTTCTTCAGCACCAAGTAACAGCTTAAGCCCTTCAGTCAAAATATCCTGGTCATCTGCCAATAGTAATTTAATCATTAATTTCCTCCAATTCCCTTGCCATTAAAAGATGAGATTCTTCACTGCGTTCAGAATGACACTGCATATAGAATTCTTCACT
>DMWH01000249.1 GCA_003483345.1 Clostridiales bacterium
TATAGCAGGACTTGTAGCTGCAGGACTGCATCCTAATCCCGTTGACTATGCAGACTTTGTTACAACAACCACTCACAAAACCTTGAGAGGTCCAAGAGGCGGAATGATTTTGTGCAGGCAAGAATTCGCACAAAAAATTGATAAGGCAATATTTCCGGGAACACAGGGAGGTCCTTTAATGCACATTATTGCCGCTAAAGCCGCATGTTTTAAAGAAGTCTTGGATGATGAATTCGTATTGTATCAGCAGCAAGTTATAAAAAATGCGAAAAAGTTATCCGAAGAACTTATGAATAAGGGATTTAGATTAGTATCCGGCGGTACTGACAATCATCTGATGTTGGTTGATGTCAGGAACAAGAACTTAACAGGCAAAGAGGCAGAAAAGATACTTGATGAAATTCATATTACTACAAATAAAAATACTATTCCATTTGATACTCAAAGCCCCTTTATTACAAGCGGAATAAGAATAGGAACTCCCGCAGTTACCACCAGGNNAATAGTATCAGAAATGACAATCTGACTGTTTTTTCATATAGCAGCATAGTTTTTATTTTACATACAAATTATGCTGTTTGTATGTAAAATGTGCAGGACTGTTTACGTAGCGCGGAAAATTTTCTTGCAATAATATTTTTTAAATGTTATAATCATAGAAATTTATAATAATGAGGAGAGAGTATATGAAAAGAATTTTATCTTTGTTATTAAGTGTGTTGATGGTGCTTGCCTTGTTTACAGCTTGTACCCCGGCTAGCAATAACGGTAATGCAAATGAAGAGCCGGAAACAGAGAATGAGGCAGAGCCGGAAGCAGAGGATGCAGATGTTATTAAAATCGGTGTGTTTGAACCGCTTACAGGTATGAATGGCGGCGGTGGTCTTCAGGAACTTGGAGGCATCGAATATGCAAACAAAATGTATCCTGAAGTATTAGGCAAAAAAATTCAATTAGTTGTAGTTGACAACAAAAGTGACAAAGGCGAAGCAACTACCGCAGTAACACGTCTTATTGAAAAGGACAAGGTTGTTGCAATAATTGGTTCTTACGGCTCAGCTGTTTCTATTGCAGCCGGTGATATTATTAAGAATGCACAGATTCCTGCAATGGGTGCTTCTTGTACAAACCCCATGGTAACACAGGGCAATGAATTTTACTTCCGTGCATGCTTCCTTGACCCCTTCCAAGGTAAGGTTATGGCTACATATGCAATAGAGCAGGGAGCAAAGACAGCAGCTGTTATCATGCAAAATGGAGATGACTACTCGGTAGGTCTTGCAAACTTCTTTATTAATGCATTTAAAGATTTAACCGGAGACGAGAACAGTATAGTTGATGTTTCGGAATTCCAGTTGAATGAATCTGACTTTAATGCCATTCTTACAAATATCAAGGCAAAGAATCCTGACGTAATATTCGCTCCAAGTGCAGCAACTACAGCTCCATTAATAATTAAACAAGCAAGAGACCTTGGAATCGACAGCTTGATAATGGGCGGAGATACATGGGAAAATCCTGCCATTATTGATGTTGCCGGAGAAGACGCCGAAGGTATAGTTCTTTCGACTTTCTTTGATGAAAATGACCCTGCTACGGAAGAAGCCAGGAAATTTGTTGAAGGCTACAAAAAAGAATTAGCAGGTAAAGAGCCTATAATTCCTGCAGTTGCAGCATTAGGTTATGATGCATATATATTGCTCAGAGATGCAATAGAAAGAGCAGGTTCAACCGATGGCGTTGCTATAAGAGATGCATTAAAAGCAACAAAAGATTTTGAAGGCGTAACAGGAATTATTAACTTCACTGAAGAAGGAGATGCCGATAANNAGTAAAATAACTGATATAGAACTACTAGGGCGGACTGTTCGTTCGCCCTTTTACAGTTTTAACAGATATTTGGAGGAATAATATGACTGGTGAAATTTTTATGCAGCAGCTTGCCAACGGCATTTCATTAGGAAGCTTATATGCCCTCTTGGCAATAGGTTATACGATGGTTTATGGAATTCTAAGACTTATTAATTTTGCCCATGGGGATATTTTTATGATGGCAGCGTATTTTATGGTGTTTAGCATTATTACTTTTAATATACCATGGTTTATATCAATTATAATTACAATAATAGCAACGGTTACCCTTGGAGTATTAGTTGAAAAAACAGCTTATAGACCATTAAGAAATGCTCCTCGTATGTCCATTATGATTTCTGCCATAGGAGTATCATTTCTGTTGGAAAACTTAGCAACATATTTGTTTACAGGTGTTCCCAGAGGGTTTCCCGACATAAAAGTTTTAACTGCAACAATGAAATTAGGAAGTCTTTCATTAACNNGTTGCCACATTGATTACACCTTTTGTTACGCTTATGCTTTTATATCTTGTATTGTTTATAACAAATAAAACAAAAATCGGTATGGCAATGAGGGCCGTTTCAAAGGATTTTGAAACAGCCAAACTAATGGGAATAAATATAAATCAAGTAATATCCATAACTTTTATAATAGGTTCATTTTTAGCGGCGATTGGAGCAGTACTGTGGGGTTCAAGATATCCTTCCGTAATGCCGCTCATGGGCGTTATGCCCGGACTTAAGTGTTTTATAGCAGCAGTCTTGGGCGGTATCGGAAATACTACAGGAGCTGTGTTAGGAGGATTTATACTAGGTATGGCTGAAATTATGCTTATTACATTTCTGCCATCCCTAACCGGTTACAGAGATGCAATGGCATTTGTTATATTAATAATTGTGTTGTTGGTTAAACCTACAGGACTTCTTGGAGAGAAGGTGACGGATAAGGTATGATGGATAAACTTAATAATAAAAATAATAAATTAATTTTGAATATATTGCTTATTATTATATTTGCATCAATAATAATTCTTTTAGATACAAAAAAAATCGGTGATGCCTATATAAGACGTATTTTAAATTTATCTGCAATATATGCAATAGTGAGCGTTTCAATGAACTTGGTCAACGGTTTTACGGGATTATTCTCCTTGGGGCAGGCAGGCTTTATGGCAATCGGTGCTTACACGGTTGCAATATTTACTGTTCCCTTAGCCGCCAGAGCTAAAATATTTTATATTACTCCTCAAAATCCTGTGTTGGCACAAATTGAGCTGCCATTTGTTATTGCACTTATACTGGGAGG
>DMWH01000019.1 GCA_003483345.1 Clostridiales bacterium
TTTATAAGTTTTCTGTAACGGAAAAACATGCTTTATAATTAAAGCAAATAAAAACGAAAAGGATTCGAAAATGTTTCTTTCTACATTATAGTTCCTGAAGAAGAAAAAAAGAGGATGCTTGAAAGAGACGACAGTCCCGAAAAGGTTAAAAAGAGAATTCTTAACGACAGGGAAGTCTTTAAGGATGTAATCAAAAAAGTTGATTATATCATTGTTAATAAAGACTTAAACGAAACTGTAAATGAAATAGTTTCAATTCTTGAAAAATATAAAGTTTAATAAACAGAAAGCTCTTGCATTTTGCAAGAGTTTTTTTGTTGGTCCCGTAACGTATCTACATACGACAAACTACCATAGAAAGTTTATTCGCCCTTAGCTTCAGTGGAAAAATTCTTAAAACAAAAACTTTTCTATAGTAAAAAACAGATAGATATATTTAAAGACATACTCTAAAAATCACATTTGTTTAATCTCAAAGAACAGGCTTGATTCAGGGCAAGTCAATAAAAAAACGGCGGGAGCAAAAATTTCCGGTTTTAAAAAAGAATTTCCAAAATTAAATGAATTTTTTCTTAAAAGTAATAACTGTTAATACTATTTTTTCCGGTTGTTGATAAAAAAATAAGAACAGTCCTTAGTTAACCTTCGATTATCGAAGCCGGTGGGGAAGAGTTTAAAAAAAAATAAAAAAACAGAGAAATTTATCTCTGCTTAACTTAAATTAATCTGCCTGTTAAAAACTTCAGGTAAGACAAATAGAGGGTATTCCTCCTAAATCCCTCTAAATTTTTTTCGATTATACGGCTTCATAGGAATCATCTATAAACTCCTCAATTTTATTTCTTATAAAACCTCCATAATTACCCTTATATTCAGTCCTGAATATGAAAACAAGCAGCTGGTCAATAGCTCTAAGAACCATATCAAGATCATACTGATGACTCATCTGGACAAAATCGGATATGTAGTTTTCAAGGTCTGTAACCATGAAAGGATCACATTTGTAGTTCTTCTTTCCGGCACTTAAAATATGGCTTACGATGGTTGTTTCATATTTTACGGTTTTAGCAGCTCTAATGGCATTCCCGTCATAAGAAGGCTTGATTTTAAATATATACCCCCTGTTGACCTTCTCTTTGTAGAATACTCTAAAAGTACTATTCTCTATGATTTCCTCTATTTTATTAAAAGAATTCAAATAATCCGGCAGAAAGCTTTTTATTTCATCTCTGCCGATAAAAAACTCATTGACATTTTCATCATAATAAGGATTAACCCTGTTATTGTATATAAGCTCCCTTATTGCAAGTCTTAATTCATTTATAGGCTTTATTTTTAGAAGTTCTGTAAAAACCACATCGCTTATCTGAAGGTAACCACGACCATAATTCTCTTTTGATTTAAAATAGATTTTATAATCTACAATATAAACCCCGTAGGCGTTTCTATCCCTCTTTAAACTCTTGCAAATTAAGTTATTGGAAATAAAGTACCTGTTGTTATTTTGAACGGTTTTGATAGTTACTCCAAGCTTTGCAGCAATTTCTTCATCAGAAATACTTCTGACTATTCCGTTGCTGTCACAAAGAATATGATACATTAAAAACTGTAGAATCTGAGATCTTGACGAACACATCTCCTTGTCTATTTTAAGGTCATTGGCTTCGTTTTTGTAAATTACGATCTCTTTATTGTGATATGGGCATTTTGAGCAGAAATTATAAGTAATTAAGTTTTTCTGCTCTTCAGTTATATTGCCTTTCATGATTTTTGCAACAGAACATTCAGCCATACCGCAAAGCTCTTTGTTATATCCTTGTGATTTATCTATGCGACAAAGCTTTTTATAAGGTTTGGAAGCCCCTATCATGCCAACAATTCTAATTATACCTATTTTAAGTGTTTCATTGAATAAAAGCATTAAATTTTACCCCATTCCTATTTATTGCTTTAATTATCTTTGATTATCTCCGTTTATCTTAAATTATCTATTGACTTATGCTATATATTGTGGTATAATTTATACAAGGTTTATTTCCACACTATACATGGTGGCCTTGGATAATTTACTGTAATAATCCCCGAAGGATTATCCCTTACTCTCTTGTCCTTTCTTTCTGAGTATTGAAGTACGTTGTCTATATAGGGATTCTTTATATCTCCTTCCCTTATATAAAGCCCCTCTTGTGTGTGAAGACAACTTCCCATTCCAAATCTTTAGTGGGCATTCTAAGCAGAAATTAGAATGCTCATTTTTTTTAGTTTAAAAACTTACCGTGTACATTTATAATACGTGAAAGCTTAAAAAAATATTCCAAAGGGATATTTAATAAAAAAGAGAGCTGTTTCCAAGTTATCTAATAAAACCCCAAAAAAGGCATTACATTTGATGATGTAGTGTTTTTTTTATTGCTTATATAGGTGATTATCTATGGTATTATATATAATATATTATCAAATAAAATTATTAATAAAAAAATACATCCATTATATCAAGAAATATTAATTGAACGGATGTATTTTTACTCCCAGCCGGAGGAAAAGTTTCATGCCTATTATATATAATAAAACTCTAATGCTTCGAGGTATACTTATTCAAGAAGCTTCCTAACTTCCTTTAAGGTTACTTTTTCATCCTCTGTTAAACATTTAAGTATAATTTCTTTTACTTCTTCCGAAGGTGAATTCTTCTCAATAGCATCGGCCGCATTATCAGTCGTTCCAGCCTCAACAGTATTGGTTGTTTCTGTAAGAGCAGTCTCCTCTGTACTGTCAGTTGTTTCTGCAAAAGCTACATTTATAATGATCAATAATATTGTTAATAATATAATTAAAAACTTTTTCATATAATACGCATTTAACTGATATAATATTCCTAATAATAAAAAAATACCGCAGTTAATTTACGGTTGCTTAATCATTAAAATATGATAAAATATATAAAAAAAAGAGGAGCCATTGTATGAAGAATATAAAATTCGATTCTATGATCATAGTCTTATATAACATACTTAAAAAGTACGATACTTTTGTAGATGCAATTTGGGAAGAATTTAAGGATGAGAACATTACTGAATACTATGGTTTTTATGAGTCGGAAATATTCGGGAAAGACCAGATAGACATTGAAAAAGAAATAAAAATTCACATATTAAATGCTTGCTTGTATGTAAATAATAATATTATTCCGATTATTGTAAAAGAGAAGAAGATAGAAGAGCTGTACTTAAATACAAGAATTAAAATAGATAAATACAAAACAAGGCTAAGAGAGCAGGTTGCAATTTATTTAAGCCAAAACAATAATAAAAAATATATTCTAAAAGAGCTGGAGAGCAAAGAGAGCGACGATCCTAAAAAATTTATAAACTCAAGACTTTCAAAAATCAGGAAATGGGAAACCGATCCGAATTCTTTAATATCAGAATTCTACTACATAGATGAGCTGCAAAAAAACCAGTTAAAAATTATTTATTACGATGAGTCTGTTTTTATTTTGCTGAATGAAATATACAAATATAATAATCAGTCTCTGATGGATAATATAAATTTATTAAAAAGCAAGGAATTAAAAGCAAAAAAAAGGGGAGCTACAATTCCCAACAGTATGTTTGAATATGACGGAATTTTTTCGGCAGGTAAAAAAACTGTAAAAGATCTGGCTCATTTTGAAAAAGATAATAATATACATGTAAAAATCAATAAAAATGATGACCAAATCACTATTGCAGTGCCAAAAGTAATAGCAAGAGACGAAAGAATAAATGCTGAATATAACTCTGAAATAGACAGCATAAACTTCACGGCAGCTGACTTTAAAGTACTGACATCCTTGTTTGAATTAGGGCGAAACAGGCTGCTGGAGGGAAAAGAGACTGTATCATTCACTATGGAAAGCTTGTGTAATATGCTTGATATAGTACCTTGTACAACTAATTATAATACAATTGCAAAATCAATTTTTGCTTTTAAAACAAAATCCGTTTACATAAAAATTTCAGATTCATATGTAAGATTTTTCAATATCATAAAAACAATAGATGTTCCTTTTCTTAATTCCGACAGAAAAAAGCAGTGGACAATAAGTTTTCACGAAGAGCTGGTCAAAGAAATAGTAGCAAATAAGTATAAATATATTTTAACAGAAACCATATCTTCTTTAAAACATGAAATTTCAGTGCTTTTGTTTAAAATAATAATATATGATGTCTATGCTTACCCTAAAAAAACATGTTTTTCATACACTTGGGATGAAATTGCATTAAAGGTAGGGCTGGATGATAAGCCCAACAGAATTAAAAACAGAATAAAAATGGCATTAAATGAAATGAATGCTGCCGGAATAATTATGAAATATGAAACTCGAGATAAAGACAGCGTATTTAATATCTTCCCAAACCCTGAAATAATTTAAGCGGCAATATTATAATATTGTCGCTTTTAACTATATTGTCCTGTAAAGAAGTTCTATGTCCCTCTTAATTTATGGATAACAATAATGTCCCGTAAAGAAGTTCTATGCCCCTTTTTGAGTCATAGACAATAATCACGTCCCGTAAAGAAGTTCCATGTCCCTCTTAATTTATAGATAACAATAATGTCCCGTAAAGAAGTTCTATGTCCCCTTTTTTTTATCTACTTTTATTCCCGTAATAAAATCTCATGTCCCGTAATGAAGTTCCGTGTCCCATAATGAAGTTTCATGTCCCGTAATGAAGTCTTATGTCCCGTAAAGAAGTTCTATGTCCCTTTTTATTATTTTACAGTGAAAGTTCAATAGGTAAAAAATAGTTGAATTTCAAATATTTTTTACCAACAGAAACCCGTAAAGAAATCTGAAGCACCTTTTTGAGCTCCGGCATATTCATTTTTGCTGCCAGCATTTCAAAAACTTGGTAATTTCAACATTTTTTTTATTTTGATTCGACACTGTTGTATCTTGATCCTTGTCCCATAATGAAGTCTCATGTCCCGTAAAGAAGTTTCATGTCCCCCCTTTTTTTTACGACAATTTTCAAAAACATTGAAGAACAAAATTTTTTATGCTATACTTTTCCCTAAGAGAAAAAAGAAAAGCCATAATCTTCTTGATTATGACTCAGATTTCTCAAAAGCGGTTTTAATTTGCCGATTAAAACCAAAAATTTAAACTTTTATCCGTCTCCAGACTATAAACTTTGCCGAGTTTGGTCTGGTCTCCCAACGAAGATTTTGCCGAATCTTTGTTGGAACTTAATAAGGTCAGCTGTTTGATTTATCAGGCTATCAGGCTTATCCGGCTTGATTGACCCGGCTTGAGTTCACTAAGGCTTATTAATTCAAAAAAATTTGAATTGATAGGCTCAGCTCCTTATTACCTAAAATTATAGCATAAAATTTATATATGTAAAGACTTATTTTAAAAAATATATAAGAAAAAATAATCAAAAAACAAAAGAGGACGAGCTATGGCAACTAAGACTAATATATCCCAAGTTTTGGATATAATACACGTAAACAACTTTAATAAGTTAATAGATACATACTTCACGCTCGTTAAGATAAGCAGTCAATACAGGGAAGAGAGGACGAAAAGGAACTTCTTCGTCATCTATACTGAATCTGATTCATATTGCAATTTATATAAAGTTATAAAAAAGGAAGCCCCTTACTTCAGGAGCAGGACCACCGTTACCACATGCATTAAAGAGCTGAAATATATGGGTATCATTCAGTACAGTAGAGGAATGGGCGGCTGGTTCATAAAAGGCATGGCAGACATGTTTGACACCGGCTACATGGAACTTCCGAGATTTTTCTTTACAAAAGATTTCTACAACCTGAACATCTCCGAGAAAAAAGCCTTGGTATATGCAATATACATTATTAATACCAAAGGATATAAAAACTTAAGGAAGATAATGGTTAACCTCAAAGAAGATGAAAGCGAATGGAGAAAAATCTTTAAATCTAAAAATGTATACTACCTGAGAAGAAGGATTCTGAATATAATACGGAAATTCTTCAGGGATCTGTCAGAAGAATTCAGGAGAAGAGAGCTTGAGAAGTACAAGGGATATGAAAGCTCTTACGTAAGAAGGAAGAAAAGGGAATTAGGTTTCAGATTCGTCTTCCGGCCAAACAGGTTTATCGAGGAGACTATAGGTAAAAAACCACCAGAGCTGATGCTCGAAGAATTAAGAGACACAAATCCCGGCCTTCACGGATATATACGAAGAACAAAAGAACAGCTGGAAGACTGGATAAGAAAGAAGTTTACCGACAAAATAGAGGCGGCACTATACAGTAACTGTAAGGCCCTTACTTATCCGGCACAGCAGTACATAACGGAGATGGTAATAAGAAAGCTCTATGACATTGACGAAATAAAATCTCCGGATAAATACATAGGAGCAATAGTCTTGGCATATATACAGGAAAATTAATCTGTTATATGCCTGTTAGTGTTTGTATTGACTTTATTTGAGGATAGCAGCTCTTGGCTTAAAAAAGGGCTGCTCTTTACTTTTCTTATTAATTTCTCCTTAATAATAAAAAGTTATCCACAATTTCTCTTTAATTTCTCTTTTTTTAACCTGCATCTTGTCCAAAAGATTTTAAGATGTTGAACAAAAGATATCAAACAAGTCAAAATCCTGCCCAAATAATTTAATCCTTTTCCTCTGCACTTACTCTGGTGTCTTATGTTCCCGTTTACATAAATAGTATGTCATTTATTATTAATATTATGCTCTTTTTATCAATAAGATTTAAAAAAAAGAAATCCTCTGTTTTTTTTGGAATAAAAATTTTCTTTCAAGCGTATTATAGACCGACAAATCTAATTTTTTTGTTGTTTTTGGAATATAAATTTTAAAAGATGCGTATTATATATAACAAAAAAATGAGGATTTGTCATAAAGACAAAACAAAATAGAAGGGAGAAAAAGTATGATAAAAATACTTAAGAGGACCGGCAAAACAGTAGATTTTAACGGAAAAAAGATTGAAAACGCCATAATGAAAGCAATGAAGGAAACTCCGGAAGGAGTAGATAAAGAACTTGCAGCCTCTATTAGTGCAGAAATTGAAGCAATTCTTCAGGAATCCCAAGATGCTGTGCCGGTTGAATTCATACAGGATTTGGTAGAGGAAAAACTGATGGAATCAAAGAGGAAGGACGTAGCTAAAAAGTACATCCTTTACAGATATGAAAGGGACAAAGCAAGAGCTCTTAAAAAAAGAGAAGATTACAAATTGTTAAGCGATGAATTTATCAGCAAATACAAACATATGGATGCCCCAATGAATCAGCTTGGAAGCTTTGTTTACTACAGAACCTATTCAAGATGGCTTCCTGAGGAAAAAAGGAGAGAGTACTGGTGGGAGACTGTAAGAAGAGCAGTAGAATACAACTGCAGCTTGGTTCCTACCAAGAGAGAGGAAGCAGAGAAATTATTTGACAATGTATTTCATTTAAAGCAGTTTTTATCGGGGAGAACCTTCTGGGTTGGAGGAACTAAAGTTTCATATAATTACCCGATGGCCAACTTCAACTGTGCATTTCAAATAATTGACAACATTCATGCTTTTAGGGATCTGTTTTATCTTCTTATGATAGGTTCCGGAGTAGGAGTAAGAATCTTAAAAGATGACGTTGCCCAGCTGCCAAAAATAAGAAGCAACTTTGATGTCATTCATGAAGATTACACTCCGGTGGAAAAATCAAAGAGGGAAGATTCCACAAGTATTGAATTTTCTCGCAATACTACTGCCAAGATAATTATTGGCGACAGTAAAGAAGGATGGGTTCAGGCCCTTGATCATTTCCTAACCATTATATCCAGCAATGAGTACAGAAAAGTAAACACCATAATATTCAACTATAATAATGTAAGGCCGAAGGGAGAAGAATTAAAGACTTTCGGAGGCACTGCAAGCGGTTATTCAAGCATGAAAAACATGTTTGTAAAAATCGACAAGGTTATAAAGAAAAGAGCAGCTATAGAAGATAAGGAAAGATTCTATTTGAAATCAATAGACTGTCTTGATATAGCCAATATTATAGGTGAAAACGTAGTGGTTGGAGGAGTCAGAAGAACGGCTGAAATAATGCTTATCGACAGCGACGATACAGACTGTATTGAAGCTAAAAGCAAGCTTTACAAGCAGATTGACGGCAAATGGATGGTAGATAAGGACTTAGCTCATCGTTCAATGAGCAACAACTCAATTTACTTTAAAGAAAAAAAACCGACCAGAGAAAAACTTCACTGGCTGATGGAGCAGATGCGTTATTCCGGGGAACCGGGATGGGTAAACTCCGAAGCCGGGTCCAAGAGAAGGGAAAATATGAATGGAGTTAATCCATGCGGAGAGGTTCTTCTTGACAATAAGGGAATGTGTAATCTTACAACCATTAATGTATGCGGTTTTGTAGATGAAAACGGGAACCTTGATATGGAAGGATTGCTGGAAGCCCAGAGACTTTCCGCAAGAGCTGCTTACAGAATGACCTGTGTGGAATTTGAGCTTCACGAATGGAATAAAGTACAGCAGAGGGATAAAATAATAGGATGTTCTTTAACCGGTTGGCAGGATATGGTTAATGCCACAAAGATGAGTAAGGAGCAGCAAGCCATGCTTCTTAAGACATTAAAAGTAACAGGCAGAGAAGCGGCTAAAAGCTACGCTGCCGATTTAGGGCAGAAGGCCCCAATACTTTCAACCACGGTTAAACCGGAAGGTACATTGTCTCAACTTCCTGAGGTGTCCAGCGGTGTCCATTATTCTCATTCTCCATACTACATAAGAAGAGTAAGAATAAATTCAAGCGATCCTCTTGTTAAAGTATGTGAAGAACTTGGTTACCCGATTTATCCCGAAGTGGGTCAGGATATGGAAACATGCACCACTAAAGTAATAGAATTCCCCTGTAAGGCCCCTAAAGGAAGGACAAAATACGACGTTAGTGCTATTGAACAGCTCGAAGCTTACAAGATGTTTATGGAAAACTATGTAGAACATAATTGTTCAATCACTGTTCATGTAAGAGATCATGAATGGGAAGAGGTAGAGCAGTGGGTATGGGATAACTGGGATACTATTGTTGCAGTTACCTTCTTACCTCTGGATGACAGCTTCTATCAGCTGATGCCTTATGAGGCAATAACTGAGGAGGAGTATAACAGGAGAATAAAAGAAATGAAACCTTTTATGCCTTCTCTGTTAAAAAAATATGAGGTAAAAGAAGAAGTTTTAGATGTCGGGAATGAAGGATGTGAAACAGGAATTTGCCCGATAAGATAATAAAAAAAGAAAAGGACTTTTGGAGAAATCTAAGAGTCTTTTTTTTATATTTGGAATAAAAATTTAAGTTTATGCGTATTATAAATTAAACTAAAAAAGTAGTGTCTTAAAAGACACACAAAAAAAAAGGAGGAAAGATTTATGCCAAATTGGTGCGAAAATTCGGTTCAAATTATTGGGAAAGCCGAAGATGTTGCAGGTTTTGTAAGAGGTTTAAAGGGTAAACGTCAAAAATTTGAAGACACATATTATATTGATGATCAGGGATCGTATTTTGATGAAGAAGTTTATACCTTCAGCTCCTATGTACCCGTACCGGAAGAAGTTATAAAAATAGGCTTTAGCGGCGAATACAGGGACAGAAGGTTTAGAGAAATTTTAGATGAATTTGAGGTTCCTTATAAAGAGGAAAGTACATCCCGATACCTTATGTCAAATCTTCAAATTGACAGGGAAGAATTGGGGAAAATAATAATTTCTCAAAACAAAAAAGTCCCGGGCTTTGATGATTCATACTCGGAACTGGTTGAAAAAATGAACAACTACATTAAAGACGAGAAAAAATCACAGGAAGCCCAAGATCTGCTAAAGAGCATATTATTTGTAGACGATGGTTATCACTGGCAGGTGAAAAACTGGGGAACAAAGTGGGACCCTGATCTTATAGTAGATGAAGACGATATTGACATAATGGAAAAGAATAACGCCGGCAAAGAAGTCGAATATGTGCTGCACTTTCATACGGCATGGAGTCCGCCTCTTGAATTCTTCAAAAATGTTTCCCCTAAATTCCCCGAATTGCTGTTCATAGTAAAATATGTAGAACCGGGTTTATGTTTTCAAGGTGAATTCCAGATAAAGAACGGAAATGTACTTAAAGACGAACAGGAGGAATATGAGCGTGAAGACGAGGACTACA